>JAAYPF010000029.1 GCA_012519925.1 Clostridiaceae bacterium | reverse complement strand
ATTATAATCTCAAGTGTTTCAGGCTCTAATCCTGACATTTTACTCTTGATTTCTTCTGACAATTCCCCAAATTTTTTAGTCAATAATCTTACCGCTGTTTTATAAAGTGTTGCTTTCTTCTCTTCTTTTCTACCTTCCATTCTACCTTCAAGTTTAGCGTCTAATTTTTCTTTTTTAATAACACGTTCTATGCCATATACCATATTTTCCACCGTTCCTTCCTTTTGAAAAATATCCTCAATTTCTTGTGTTAATTCTGAATTCAAACCCCGGCTAACAATATTCTTAATCCAATTAAACATAACGTTCAAGTCTTCACCTGAAAGGTCCTGCATTTTTGTAGCCACTTCTTTCAATCTGTTAATAAGCTCAGTGCTTTTATCTTTTGTTTTGTCTATAAAAAAAACTGTAGCTATTAAATTTGCAAGTTCAAGAAGTTCTTCATCTTTATATCTTCTTACATCAAATAATATGTATTTAAAGTCTAAAACAAATTCATCAAACTGTTCAAACTTAAAAAGGTTTTCTTTGAAGCTCCTTTTTGCTGTCCAATTACCACTGCCATTGTACAAAACACAAGGTATAATGACTGGAAGCCTGAAATCTTTTTTGCGTGCTTCCCTTTTATCAGTTTCTTTAAGCACGTTGCGCCAAATCTCAACCATGTAGAGTAATAATCTGTATGGCATTTGATAATCGACACTTGATTGTAATTCTAGAAGGTAAAAATATACATTTGCACCTTCCATTTTTACCTTGTAAACCAAGTCTGCCTCTTTATTCTTGAAATCCGGTAAAATAAAGGATTTGTCAACAAGTTCAACATCTTCTGGTTCAATTTTATTTACCCAACCTTGATCAACAAAGCTTTTTAGTAGTTGAACAAATAATCTTTTTATGCTCAATATATATTTATATCCTTTATCATGAGCATTATGCAATTCGCTTTCCAAACTATCACTTCCTATGCTTTAATTATACCATTAATACCGAAAAAAACTAGATTCAATTTCTTGATGTACATTATATTGGACCATGTATTTACTCGTTAGCGCCAAACAATTTTATTGCCTAATATTATTATATCATAAAATCAACTCTCGTCAAACATATGTTCTGGATTAAAATTTTCACTTTTTGTACCGATATTTGGTTGGGCATTATTTAGGGTGTTTATCGTAGTTCTTTAGCGTTTTTATCGACAATTCCTAAACTCAATACATCAAATGATCTACGATGGTTTTTTAGGCAAAATGGTCTGTCAGCCATAATGTTGATGAAAATAATAGGATAAACCAGAAAAAAATATTCAAATACAATATTGATAAAACTCAAAATCTGAAGTTGGAGATTAAAGAGTTAACAGAGCAAGATATTAATATAGAAGTACCAATAGAATAGATTGTAATTTCGGGCAGTTAAATTCTGTGATAGTACTTGTTCTATGGAATTGAATATAAAAATACAGGAGACTAAAACTTTATTTAACTGTTTACTTTTTAAAAGCTGGTTATATATAATATAACTGGCTTTAATAATTCTATAGGAGATGAGTAGATGGCAATAAAGAAGTCTGAATTATACAGTTCTCTTTGGTCAAGTTGTGATGAATTAAGGGGTGGCATGGATGCTAGTCAATATAAGGATTATGTATTGGTAATGCTCTTTGTTAAATATATAAGTGATAAGTATGCCGGAATGCCGTATGCACCTGTTACAATACCTAAAGGCTCTACCTTCAAGGATATGGTGGCTTTAAAAGGTACTGCAAATATTGGTGACGATATAAATAAAAAGATTATTGGTCCAATAGCTGAAAAGAACCAATTGTCGGACATGCCTGACTTTAATGATGTAAATAAGCTCGGCAGCGGGAAGGAAATGGTAGACCGTCTTACAAATTTGATTGCAATTTTTGAGCGTAAGGAGCTTGACTTCAGTAAAAACAGAGCTGATGGTGATGACATTTTAGGTGATGCCTATGAATATCTAATGCGCCACTTTGCCACTGAAAGCGGTAAGAGTAAGGGACAATTCTATACACCGGCAGAGGTAAGCCGTGTAATTGCAAAGATTATTGGAATAAATACATCAAATGTAAGTGCTCAGACTACTGTTTATGATCCGACATGCGGTTCGGGCTCATTACTATTGAAGGTGTCTGACGAAGCAGGGATTAAAATTTCGCTATATGGACAGGAAAAGGATTCTGCGACAAACGGTTTAGCAAGAATGAATATGTATCTCCATGATAATCCATTGCACGAGATAAAGCAGGGAAATACCCTTGCAAATCCAATGTTCAAGGATGAAAACGGGAAGCTCAAAACCTTTGACTATGTAGTTGCAAATCCCCCCTTCAGCGATAAACGTTGGGGTAATGGAGTAGACACAGAAAAGGATGAGTACGGAAGATTTAAGGATTATGGAGTGCCACCATCTAAAAACGGTGATTACGCATATCTTTTACATATAATACGTTCCCTGAAGAGCAGTAAAGGTAAGGGAGCCTGCATTTTGTCCCATGGTGTTTTGTTCAGGGGGAATGCAGAGGCAGAAATTCGAAAGAACATTGTCAGAAAGGGCTATATAAAAGGAATTATCGGACTGCCTGCAAACCTTTTCTATGGATAGATAGGTATTTGCTTTTTTCATAATATCATATTAAATTCTGTTTTTCACTACTAAAATCAAAAATCATCCAAAACAATATACATTTGCTTCATTTTTAAATAATAATCCCAAAATAATATT
>JAAYPF010000199.1 GCA_012519925.1 Clostridiaceae bacterium | reverse complement strand
TTAAGCTAATACAGGGAGGCACAAAATGAAGTACACTGAGTTGGAAATTGGGTTGAAACTCGAAATAAAGCTCGCGGAAAATGATGACCTAATAATAAATGAGCCCTTTGTCAGCGAGTTTGAAGGAATAGAAAATAAGGAGATATTGGTTATTGCTGCACCAATATACAAAGGTCATTTGTATCCTGTAAAAATTGGTGCACAAATTACTATTACCTTCGTAACAGATAATAATTTGTACGAGTTTTTAGCAAAGGTCATTGCTAGGGAGAATAAGCACAATGTAGCGATGTTGAAAATCCAGCCACAAGGTCAAATTGAAAAGGTTCAAAGGCGCGAATTTTTTAGATTTGATACAAGCATACCCGTAAAATTTAGAATAATTGATAATATAAATTCAAAATCTACACAAGATTATATAGAAACGGTAACAAGGGATTTGAGTGGCGGTGGCTTATGTATGCGACTCAAAGAACCCATTGAAATAGATAGTTATATAGAATGTGAATTGTTTTTATCATGTAAAGTCACTTTTATAGGAAAAGTTGTTAGACTTACAAAATATGATACTATGCAAGGACAATATAAATATGAAATAGGCGTTTATTATGAGATGATGGATCAAATAACAAGGGAGAAGGTTATAAGTTATATATTTCAGGAACAAAGAAGACTTTTAAAAAAGGGTTGATTTGTGGTTATGGAAATAAATTACAATGATAAAATACGAGTACTAGTAGTTGATGACTCGGCCTTTATGAGGAAAGTTATATCAGATATTCTTGATAGTGACACAGGTATAGACGTAATTGGTACTGCAAAAAGTGGGATTGATGCCCTTGAAAAAACAAAAAAGCTTAAACCTGATGTCATTACTCTCGATATCCAAATGCCTGGAATGGATGGGATTGATTGCCTTAAGGAGCTTGGCAAGTTGGGGAAGACACCGGTTATTATGCTAAGCAGCATTACACAAAACGGTGCAGAAGCCACTATACAGGCTCTTGCTGAAGGTGCAATAGATTTTATAACTAAACCTTCGAATATCTTTGACATGAATGGTGAAGGAAAGAGAAAAGAAATTATAGAAAAGGTCAAAATAGCAAGTAGAGCTATACCAAGCTTAAGATATAATGCAAAAGCAAACAAAAATAATCGTAGATATAAAGAAGGTGTACCTTTAACAAATTTAGTGCTGATTGGGACTTCTACAGGTGGACCTAGAGCACTTCAAGAGGTTGTTCCATTAATACCTGATAATGTTAATGCTTCTTTTTTGGTGGTACAGCATATGCCAGCTGGATTTACAAAATCCTTAGCGGAAAGACTTGATAGAATGAGTAAGGTAAGAGTAAAGGAAGCTGAAGACGATGAACCTATCAAAACAGGTTATGTATATATTGCACCAGGGGATTATCATATGACTGCCTATAAAACTAATAAAGAAATATTAAAAATAAAGTTAACAAAAGATTCACCTGTAGGAAGTCATAGACCTTCAGTGGATGTTATGCTTAAGTCTGTTTCAAAAATAAGTTTTAAAAATGTTGTAGCCGTTATAATGACTGGAATGGGTGGAGATGGAAGTGAAGGAGTTAAGATGCTGAAAAAAAATAATAATGCTAAAATTATTGCTCAGGATGAGAATTCATGTGTGGTTTTTGGAATGCCGAAAGCAGCGATTGAGACAGGAGTTGTAGATATCGTTACACCACTTAGAGGAATTTCTAATGAGATCATGAAAATTGTGGGGGTGCATAAATAATGGATATGAGTCAATACCTTGAAATTTTTATTGATGAGACAAAAGAGCACTTACAAAGTCTAAATGAATCATTGCTTGAGCTTGAACAAAATCCACAGAATGTAGCAACACTAAATGAGATATTTAGAGTAGCTCACACAATAAAAGGCATGGCAGGGACAATGGGTTTTAACAAGATGGCAAAGCTGACTCATGAAATGGAAAGCGTTTTACACGCTTTACGAAATAATGAGGTAAAGATAACTCCAAACCTTGTAGATATACTGTTCATGTGCTTAGATGCTCTTGAAAACTATACAGAGAGTATTGTAAATACGGGCGGTGAAGGAAGCAATGATTACAATAGTATAGTATTAGAGCTTTCCAATGCTATGAACAAGAAGGTTGAAAAGCCAGAAATGGACAAGGAAACTGAAAACACACAAATCACCTCAGAAGAGGTAGAAATCAATTCTTATAAGACTGCTCAATTCAAACTTAATCAATATGAGCAAAATGTTGCTTACAAGGCAAAAGAAATGGGTATGAATGTATTAAAGATTACTGTTGTTTTAAATAAAGGGTGTGTTTTAAAATCAGCACGTTCCTTTATAATTTTTCAAACTCTTGAAAGGCACTCGGATATAATTAGGTCTGAACCAAGGGTTGAAGACATTGAAGATGAAAAATTTGATTTTGAGTTTACTGTAGTATGTATAACTAAAGAAGAACCTTTATTTTTTCAAAATGACATAAATAGTATCGCAGAAGTTGACGAAGTTATTATCACATCTTTAGGATATGAGGATTTTCAGCTATCTGAAATTGAAATTACCGACATTCCAAGTACTACTGCGTCAACTGAGCCAGTCAAGGCAGAAGATGAAGCATCAGGTGACACAAAAGTAGAAAAAAACAATCATAACAATCATGCTCAAAAATCAAAAACAGGAAAGACTGTTAGAGTTGATATCGACAGGCTTGACGTATTAATGAACTTAGTTAGTGAGCTTATTATTATAAAGACAAGACTTGAAGGTATAGATACAGGGGATAGAACTCAATCATACAATGAGGCTGTTGAATACCTTGAACGCATAACTACAAACCTTCATGATGCAGTAATGAAGGTAAGGATGGTTCCAGTTGAAATGGTATTTAACCGTTTTCCAAGAATGATAAGGGATGTTGCCAGAGACTTGAAAAAAGAGATTGTTCTTAATATGTTTGGTGAAGAGACTGAACTTGACAGAACGGTTATTGATGAAATAGGAGATCCTCTTATTCATCTTCTTAGAAACTCAGCCGACCATGGAATCGAGTCTATAGAGAAGAGGATAGAGGCAGGTAAACCATCAGCAGGTCAGATAAATTTAAGAGCTTATCAGGATGGTAATAATGTTGTTATAGAAGTGGAAGATGATGGACAGGGTATAAATCTTGAAAAAGTTAAAAATAAGGCAATAGAAAAAGGAATAGTTAAAAGAGATATTGCTAATACATTAACTCAGAAGGATATTGTTAACTTCTTGTTCAAGCCTTCCTTCAGCACACAGGAGCAGATAACTGACTTATCCGGACGAGGGGTTGGCTTAGATGTTGTAAAGACTAAAATCGAACAACTCGGAGGAGTTGTTGAGATTGAAACTGAATGGGGTAAGGGCAGCAAGTTTATTATCAGGCTACCTCTTACATTAGCAATTATTCAAGCACTACTGGTAGTTATAGGTGAAGAAAAATATGCAATACCTCTTAACAGCACAAAGGAGATAATTAAAATTACACCTGACCAGATAATGATGGTGCAAAAGCAGGAAGTAATAATGATTAGAGACTCTGTAATTCCAATAGTACGTCTTGACAAAATATTGGAAATACCTAAGGATGATAAAACAGCAAAACAATTAACAGTGGTAATAGTTAAGAAGGGTGAGAGATTATCAGGATTTTTAGTAGATTCACTGATTGGGCAGCAGGAAATAGTTATTAAGTCCTTAGGAAAACTATTATCTGGAATTAAATATATGGCTGGGGCTACAATATTAGGTGATGGAAATGTTGCATTAATTTTAGATGTTAATTCATTAGCTATATAGAAAGGAGATTGAATAATGGGGAATACAGTTAGTGTTGAAAGAAAGCAATACGTTGTATTTTTGTTGGGGAAGGAAAACTATGGAGTAGAAATTCATAGTGTGACAACAATTGAGAAGATGCTGCCTTATGCAAGAGTCCCTAAAACTCCTGACTATATAAAAGGCGTAATAAATCTAAGAGGTGAAATTGTTCCGATTATGGATATTAGAACCCGATTCGGAATGGAAGTTATTGATGAAACTGAGGAAACTAGAGTTATAATAATCAAAATAAATGATATTTCATTAGGAATTATAGTAGATGAAGTAGATGAAGTTTTAGAGTTGAAAGAGGAAGCTATTGAGAATGTTGCGAATTTTACAAATGATCTTTCAATGGATTACATTCTAGGAGTCGGTAAAATAGACGGAAGAATAGTAACTCTTCTTAATATTGAGAAGCTAGCTGACATATCTAATGATAATATAGCACTAGGAGAGTAATCAATATGAGTTTAAATTTTGGGAACCTAAATAATTATGTAATTGATGTGTTGAAAGAAATTGGTAATATCGGTGCCGGTAATGCTGCAACAGCTCTTGCAAAAATGCTTAATAAGAAAGTAGACATGGAAGTACCTAAAGTTAAAGTAATGGAATTTAAAGAAGTAACGGAAATGTTTGGTGGTGCCGAACTTCCTGTAGTTGGTTTGTTTCTCAAGATGAATGGTGACTTAGATGGAAGTGTAATGTTCATTTTGGAAAACAATGCAGCTCATACTCTTGTAAATATTCTTATGGGTAAAACGAATGATGCAAACAATCAAGGGTTTGATGAAATAGAGATGTCTGCTTTAAAAGAATTGGGAAACATTCTTGCAGGTTCTTACATGTCGTCCTTGTCAACGCTAACAGGACTTAATATAATGCCGACTGTACCTGAAATTGCCATTGATATGGCCGGAGCGATAATAAGCGTTCCAGCAATAGAGTTTGGAAAGCTAGGTGACAGTGTTTTGTATATCGAGACAGCTTTTATAGATGGTAGTACAAGAGCGTTAGGTGACTTTTTCCTTGTGCCGGATATGGATTCTTATGGAGTGCTATTAAGAGCTTTAGGAGTTATAAGCTGATGGGAACTATTATTAAGGTTGGTATGGCTGATATGCACGCAGCTCGTCATCCGGCTATATTAACAACTTTAGGACTGGGTTCGTGTGTTGGAATAGCTCTTTATGATAGAAGTACACGAACAGTTGGGTTAGCTCACTGTATGCTTCCTGACAGTACTCAGTCTAAAAACGTATCAAATATAGCTAAATTTGTGGATACTGCACTAGAAGGTTTGGTTAGCGAAATGTTGAAATTAGGTGCAAACAAGACCAGAATAGTTGCAAAGCTTGCAGGAGGATCTCAAATGTTTAATTTTGCTCATTCGGCGGATTTAATGAGGATAGGATATAGAAATGCGACTATGGCAAAAGAAAAGCTTGAGATGATGAGAATTCCGCTTGTTTCTGAAGATACTGGAGGAAGTTACGGAAGAACTATTGAACTTGATTCATCTACCGGAATGTTGCTAATAAAAACCATAGGATATGGAATAAAGGAAATATAAGAGTCCAACTATAGATACATGCTTTTTCAAATTTTGCTTGGAGTATTTCGTTAAGATACATTTATTACATCCTTAGAGAGGAATTTGAGAATGGATTACGTCCAAAGGTTACCATTTATTTTAGGTGCGTCAATGGCAGTTATAATCGGAATAATAAGTAATAGTACAGGAACTGAATCGAAAACTATCTACATAAGAATGTCGGTAGGTTTGGTTGTTTTCTTTATACTAGGTTTATATATGAGAAATACTATATATAGAATTAATAAAGAGGTAAGAAAAAAGAAGGAGGAAGAGAGTAGAATAAAAGAACAATCGTTGATAGAAAATATAACGAAAGTTGAAAAACACAGTGTTGATTACAGAGTTGACGATAATAGTTTTGAAATGAACATAAATACTCAAAAAGAAGAAAAACTATACGATGAAGAGTTTACACCACTTAGTGTTAATAGCATTAATATTAACAAAGATGAGGGTGAATAGTATTATATAGAATTATTTCTATGTAATCATTTATAAAAATATTAGGCACTGGGGGATTTTAAATGTCGTCTTCAACTATCAAACAACAAGAAATGTGGCATCAGTACATCGATACGAAGGATCCTGCTATTAAGGAAAAGTTAATTATTGAGTATTCACATATTATTAAATATGTAGCAGGAAGGTTGAGTATATATTTCGGTTCAAACGTTGAATATGATGATCTCATTGGATACGGTGTTTTTGGACTTATTGATGCTATTGAGAAGTTTGATATATCTAAAGGTGTCAAATTTGAGACCTATGCTTCTCTTAGAATTAGGGGTTCAATAATTGATAGTATTAGAGAACTTGACTGGGTACCTAGATCTTTAAGGCAAAAGAATAAAGAACTTGAAAGAGTATATGCTGAAGTAGAAAATGAATTGGGGCATTCTGCAACGGATCAGGAAGTGGCGGACAAACTTCAGATTTCTATGGATGAATTTTATAAACTTTTAAATGAAGTAAACTTGTCTTCATTGATATCTCTAGAAGAATTTTTAGAGCAAAACTATGAGGGGGGTATCAGTTTAACTGGGAACAGTAAGGAAGACAAACCTGAAGGACATATGGAGATTACAGAGATTAGAGAAATATTAGTGGACGCTATAAGTAAATTACCAGAGAAGGAAAAAGCTGTTGTGTCTTTTTATTATTTTGAAGATTTAACACTAAAGGAGATTAGTGCAATAATGAAAGTATCCGAATCAAGAATATCCCAATTACACACAAAGGCTATTTTAAGACTTAGGGGCAAACTTGCTCGTCATAGGAGTATTTTATCGGAATAGAGCTTGTTTGTGTTATTTCAATGTACTGAAATCTCATTTGGTATTGTTTTCTTAAAATTAGTATCTAAGTAGAAAAGGAGGAGATTCAATGTTGAATAATACGGGCAGTTCATTCTTAAATCGAGCTAATGATGGAGTTTACGAGTTAGAGTATAGAGAAGACGGTGTTTATCTTAAAGTAGATCCTCCTATCGCAAAAGGAAAAAGAATTGAAACTCGGGAGATAGTTGAAAGGCTCAATAAGAAAAGGGTAAGAAATTATAGAATTGATGTTATTGAAGCAGCTTGTCTTAAAGCCAATAGAGTACCCGTATGTATTGCCGAGCCCCAAGAAGAAGTAAAACTTGATGCACAGGTTAGTGTTACAATTTCACCGGATAAGATGAAGGCATCAATTGTTATTAGTCCTCCCGATGGAGGCAGAACAATTAATACTCAAGATGTTATGGAGGCGTTAAATGCAAATGGTGTGGTCTACGGAATAAACAAGTCCAATATCGAAAACATAACCCAATATCCTATATACAATGAATCGGTTCTTATAGCTGAGGGCACACCGTCGATAAACGGTCAAAACGGGAAAGTAAAGTTTCATTTTGATTTGAAAAAGGATAGAAAATTTACTGAATTAGAGGATGGAAGAGTTGATTTTTATAATTTAAACATTATTGAGAGTGTTGAAAAAGGAAGTGTGTTATGTTCGCTTGTACCACCTCTTCCGGGAGTACCAGGGAAAACGGTAGACGGTTCCGAAATACCAGCTCAAGAAGGGAAGTTGGCGACTCTTCCAAAGGGGAAAAATGTTGAAATAACTGAAGACGGACAGCAACTGATCGCATCTATTGATGGTCAGGTGAATTATATAGATGGAAAAGTAAGTGTATATCAGATTTATGAGATACCGGCAAATGTTGATACATCGACTGGAAATGTAAAATTCATTGGCAATGTTATCGTAAGAGGTAATGTACTATCTGGATTTACCATTGAAGCAGGTGGAACAGTTGAAGTATATGGTGTGGTTGAGGCAGCAACAATTATTGCTGGGGGAGATATAATTTTAAGAAGAGGCATGCAAGGAGTTGGAAAGGGATTATTAGTAAGTGGTGGAGATGTAGTAGCAAAGTATATAGAGAACAGCATAATTGAAGCAAGATTAGATATTAAGGCTGAAGCAATAATGCACAGTACGGTGAAATGTGGTAATAAATTAGAGTTAAGTGGTAAAAAAGGTCTCCTGATAGGAGGAATTGCAAGGGTTGGAAAAGAAGTATCGGCAAAAGTGATAGGCTCATATATGGCCACTGTAACGGAAATTGAAGTGGGTGTAGATCCTTCCTTAAAGGAGAGGTATAAAAAAGCAAGAGAGGAATTAATAGTTCTTGAGGAAGATACTAAGAAGGCAGAACAGGCCATTACAATACTAAAAAAGCTTGAAGCTGTAGGTAATTTATCACCGGATAAACAGGAAATGCTAGCAAAGAGTGTTAGAACAAAGATGTTTTATACAAATAAAATCAACGATATTAAACAGGAATTGATAGGTATTGAACAAAGGCTTCAATATGAAGCACAAGGAATAATCAAGGCATATAACTTCATATATCCCGGTACAAAGGTTTCTATTGGAACTATTACGATGCTTGTAAAAGAGAATCTTCAGTACTGTACTTTGTACAGGGAAGGTGCGGATATAAAGATTGGTGCAATAAGCTCTTAAAATTATAAATAAGTTTTTTCCTAGGAATGTTTTAAAAAGGATGGTGCTATATGACAATAAAACCAATTGACTTTCAAGTACAAATTCCAAAGACTAATGAGATATCAAAGATTCAAAGTGATGAGAGACACAAAAATGAGCTCGTTCAACAGCAACAGTCTGCAAGTGCCCAACAAAAAGCACAAGACAGTGTTAATATAGTGCATTCACAGGAAAAGACTCAGCAGGCTAAAATAAATGAAAAACAAAAAAAAGGTTCGAAGGAAAAGAGAGAAAAGGATAACAAAAAGAAAAACTATAATAGTGACAGTTCATTAGAAGAAGAGCAAACTAGTATAATTGATATAAGACTTTAGAGAGTTAAATATAGTTAACAAAGGATAAGTTAAGGGGTGTGAATATGGTTGGTTTTTATTCTAGTATAATTTTTATAGGTATTATTCTTATAGTGATATCTCTAATATGGATTGTGTTCGATAAAAAAAACGCATTCGATACTGAGCTTCGTATGGATGAAAAAAAGGCAGAATTAATTAGAATAATAAGCGATGCGGAGATGATGGTACAAGAGCTTAATAAGTTTTCTGACTATATAGTTACACAGATCGGAGAGAAAAATGCAGAAATGGACACAAGATTTAGAGAAGCTGATAAGCTTATAGAAACTATGAGAGTTGAGTCGACTTCTTTTCATAATTTACGAAATGTGGTTATGACCAATGACCATTCCATTGAAACTAGTCCTAAGTTTATAGAGGTTAATCCATTAAAAAAGAGACATGGGGAATCGGAAAAGCCTAATGAGAAGGTTACGAATTCTAGTAAAGATATGAAAGGTGTATCTAAAGTAAAAGAAAAGATAATTTCGATAAACAATAAACATAATGAAGTAATAACCCTTGCGAATAAAGGTCTTAATGAGACTGAAATAGCACGAAAATTGAATATGGGAAAGGGAGAAATACAGCTGATTCTTGGTGTTAATCGATAAAGTTAATGATGACAATTTACAACACACGACTGATATTTTTATTTATTGTAAAAATTGTGTCTTGAGGAGGAAATATATGCGAAAATTTCATATAAAGAGTATAGTACTTGGAATAGGAGTAGGAATTGTGTTAACTGCTTTTATGAGTATAATTTACTTAGGAGGAAATCAGCCGACACTAAGTAAGGAAGAAGTAATTGAAAGAGCAAAGCAGTACGGTATGGTTTTTAGTGAAGATACTATACTTACAAACTCAGCAAATGATACGAAGGACAAGCAATAAATTATGACGCGGCAAAGCCGCAAGACTTCAGAATCCTGAATTTTGAGTTCTGAATTTTCCTTTAAAGCATTGATATAACTTGTGTGTGGCAAAAAAGTTTTCAAAAAAACAAACTTTTTTAAAGGAATTATATAAAGTCCTTTTCATTATAATTATAGTTTGATATGGGTGACAATAATTACTATTTTGTATAAAAGAGCGGTCTATAAATAGGAAATTCCTGTTTATGACCGCTTTATCTTTTTCGTTAGGATATTTCAAAGAATAAATATTTGTTGCAATATCTAAAATCAATGCAAAAAGGTTATTGAAAAATATATAGTTTATATTGTTAATGGTGATAGGGTATGGGAAATAATTGAAGCTCAACAGGTAGGATGTTATACTGAAAAAAGCATTCAAAATAGTTTGAAGGAGAGCAAACATGGAATCTAAACTGATTATAATTATTCTTTTTGCATTCATGCTTTCAGGTTGCGGAACTGCCTACGGTAAGACCGATACAAAAATTGAAGTCAGTTCATATTCCGAAAATACTATTAAGCTTAACGGAAGGTACAGCTTAGATATATCCTGTGATATAGGCAATATAGGCATATATACATGGAAAAGGGATGAAATTAAAATTGAAATAACAAGGAGAGTTAAAGGTACTTATAAAAGAGAAATGTTAATGGAAAAGCTTGAGAACTTTGATATAGAATTAATAACCGATAATGATACGGTTTTTTTGAAAAGCAGGTATAAGGGCAGAAAAAAAGATCTCTATGATGCGATTGTAGATTATACCATATATATGCCTAAAACAATAGAGCATATGAATTATAAGGTAAGCGAGGGGAAAGTAAGGATATATGACGATATACAAGGAGTTTTAAAGGCTGAACTTGATAATACGGATATTCAAATAAATAGATTTAACGGTGTATTGAATATTTTTGGAGAAGAAGGGGATGTAAAGATATCAAACGGCAAAATAAAAGGAAACTCAGAAGTGAGTAAGAAGGCAGGGAATATATTTATTAAGGCAGAGTTTGATCAAAATGGGGAATATATGATTTCGACAGGTTTTGGGCATATTGAGCTATTAGCAGAGGCTGGTTCTAAAATTAATTTTGAAACGGTGGGTGAATTGACAATAAACGAATTTGAACAAAATGGCTTTATAACAAGCAATGGGATTAATCAGTTAAAAATGCAGGGCTATAATTTAAGTAATGAAGATAAGGTTCCGAAGGTTAAACTTAAAAGTGAGTTGGGTAAAATATCAATAAGAAAATATTAGGGCTTTATTAAGAATAAAACAATAGTTTAGTTATTTCAAAAAGCAAATTATACATAATTTATTTTTATGGGATTTTCCTGTCTTTTGTGCTAGAATAGAGAACGAAGATATACAAAATTTATGATGTTAGAAAAATACAGCAAAGGAAAATCAAGATGAACAAAAAAACTCTTATATTTTTGATGGTATTTCTTGTATTGATGGTAGCAGTTGGTTTGTTGTACGTTTCAAACAGCAATAAAGATTCAACTGTTGCTAGTGATATGGAAAATGACCAGCCAAGTCCTACGGTTTCTATAGCTACTTATATACCTCAGACGAATTTGAATAATGATTACTTGCCTACTAGTGAGCCTTCAATTAAGCCTTCGACAGAGGTTCTAAAAATTGTAGCAGTAGGCGATATCCTTCTTGGTAGAGGTGTTCAGTCAAGACTTAAAAGAGCAAATAAAGACTATATTTATCCTTTCCTTGAAACAGCGGATATACTAAGAAAAGGAGATGTTGTATTTGCAAATCTTGAAGAACCTATAACTTCACGAACCCATTCTCTAACAGATATCAAGCAGGGTGGAAAATACGTATTAAAGAATGAAGTAGACTGTATAAAAGGCCTTGAATATGCAGGGTTTAATCTGTTCAGTCTTGCAAATAACCATATAATGGACTACTACGAAGATGGGCTGTATGACACACAAGCAATATTAAAAGAGCACAATATGGCTTTTAGTGGAGCAAACAAAAATATTGAAGAAGCAAAGAAGCCAGCAATTATTGAAAAGAAAGGTTATAAAATAGGGCTGCTTTCATATACCGATATGGCTGAAATCACCTATAAGGGTAATCCACCTCTTAGGTTTCTTGCAGAAGAAAGCAAGGCAGGAGTAGCGAAGAGACCTGAGAAGTTTGACGATACTATTAAGAGTGAAATAGAAAAATTGCGAAAAGAAGTTGATATATTGATGGTATCGCTGCACTGGGGGTATGAGGAAAGCTTTAAGATAGGGGATAGCCAGGTGGAATTTGCACATGACCTTATAGATAATGGAGTGGACGTGATATTAGGTCACCATGCCCATCAATTTCAAGGTATAGAGATATATAAAGGTAAACCGGTATTTTACAGCCTTGGGAACTTCATTTTTGACCAAAATGACCCGGAAAATCAGGAAGCTTTTATAATAAGTATGGAGTTTATAGATAATGAACTGGTGAGTTTAGAAGGTGTTCCTGTTAGGACAATTAATAAGACACAGGTTGTACCTCAGAAGGGTGAGGGTGCTAAAAATATACTGGAGAGGCAAATTGTTCTATGTGAGCAATTGAATACAAAGTGTGAAATCAAGGAGGACAAGCTTGTTTTTGAGTTGGCAGATTGAAGGGTGAAGTATTAAATAGCTATCGTTTTGGTTACATGGATAAATGTGCGGGGTGATGGTTTTTAACATGTGTGATTGCTGAGATGGGTGGGGGGTTTAGGTACTCGCCGCCGTGCAAAAGCATATTATTATAAGAACTAAGCTACGAGTTTTAAGAGAAGGTACGACTTGCTACGGGTCGAATCAAACTCGCTTTACTAGGAAAGGTTGATTCGACTTATAGTGATTTGCAAGTAATAGAGGAACGATATTTTGCTTTGCAAAACGCTTAGTCGACATTCTCTAAGGCTTGTAGCTCGATTTTATTCCATAATATGCGATTTGCACTATTGGGAGTTGTGCTTTTATTAGAAGGGGTCTAGCAGGACTTTGTGGTGTTTTATTTTTAGTTTTAATATAGGATAGTTATTTATCGCTGGGGTTTAGTTCCAGTGCTACTTTTTTTGCTGGTTTATGCTTTTGTTTTGGCTTTTTCTTTAATTCGATAGAGCTGAACACACTTAAATCAATCTTGCAAAAAGTCTTTTGAAAGATCATTGTGGTATAGCGAGCATCGGCTAGGGCTCGGTGCAAATTTTCTTCAACTGCAATTTCTAAGACATTAAGTGCATTTTCAAGGCTATACCTTTGACCGGCAGGTACTTCATATATGGACGATACCTGTTTTTGAAGGTCGATATTTTTTTTGAGCCAGCTAGTGGCTAACTTATGGCTTTTGCAGCTCATAAGCAAATGATGTACGTCATCGTGTCCCCAGCTTATTAATATATAATTTTCCCCAATCCAACTTCTAAACTTCGATATGATATCTTTAAAATTTTCAGCGTTATTAACATCTTCCTGTGTGATATTTGTTTTTCTTTTAACAACGGGAAATAATTTCTTAAAATACTTAGGCTTAATGAAAGCCTGAAATGTATCAACTACATTTAAATTACTGTCCAATTTGACAGCACCTATTTCAATTATTTCATTTGGAAGATTACTTTTAAAGGGTTTACTATTTAGCTCAAGGTCATATATTATATAATTCATATTCTCTCTTCTTTCTGTAATAGTGAATACTCTATGAATTTCTTTAAGTTTTATACAAATCAAACTATATCATATAATATAAAAAAAGGACAGGGTGCAAGAAATAATTATGTACAAAAAATAAAAAATCTCATATCTTTATAAAATGATATAAGATCTTTTATTCTAAATGTTTATTAGTCTGCATTATCAGGTTTTGAAAATTTTCTTGCTACAGTCATCATTATTTTTGTAGATAGATAAAAAATAATCAAAACAGTAAAGACTCCAGCGAGACCTATCGCTGATATTGTAAGTCCGTCAGAGATAGTTTTCCAATTCATATTTCATCACCTCAATTATAAAAATGATGGTACTAAAGCGAGCAACATTCCACCGGCTACTACTGAGCCAAGTTGTCCAGAAACGTTTGCACTTATTGACTGCATAATAATAAAGTTGGTTGGGTCTTCTTTAGTAGCCATTTTCTGAATTACTCTAGCGGACATAGGGAATGCCGATATTCCAGCAGCACCAATCATTGGGTTTACCTTTTTCTTTAGGAATAAGTTGAGGAATTTTGCAAAGAGAACTCCACCAGCTGTATCGAAAATAAAGGCAACCAAGCCTAAACCAAGTATAGCTAACGTTTGCCACTGTAAGAAATCTCTTGCTACCATAGTAGAACCTATTATTACACCAAGAAGAATTGTGACAAGATTGGCTAATTCGTTTTGAGCAGATTGAGACAACCTTTCCAAAACTCCGCATTCTCTGATAAGGTTTCCAAACATCAATAGACCAACAAGAGAAACACTATCCGGTGCAACAATACCAGCAATTATAGTTATTACTATTGGAAATAAAATTTTAACCGATTTAGGAATATCAACCTGAGTATATTCCATTCTAATGAGGCGTTCTTTTTTAGTTGTGAGAAGCTTTATAACAGGTGGCTGAATAATTGGTACAAGGGACATATACGAATAAGCTGCAACGGTTATTGCTCCTACGAGGGCTTGATTGTCTGTTATAAATTTGTTTGCTACAAAAATTGAAGTAGGACCATCAGCAGCACCTATGATACCAATTGAAGCTGCAGCACCTAAATCAAAGCCAAGTAAAAGTGCTAGCATCATTGTAGCAAAGATACCGAATTGGGCAGCAGCACCGAAAAACAACATAAACGGGTTTTGCAACAGTGGTCCGAAGTCAATCATAGCACCTACTGCGATAAAGATAAGTACAGGGAACAAGTCATTACGTATAGCGTTGTTGTAAAGAAAAGTTAAAACGCCGTGTTCTGGGTCTATTGCTGCAGAAAATGGAATGTTTGAAAGTATTGTCCCAAAACCTATTGGCAAAAGAAGAGTAGGTTCATACTCTTTAGTTATTGCAAGATAGATGAGAATTCCGGCAATGACAAACATTATTAAGTTCCCTAATGAAAAATTGGTAATGCCTTTTACTAATTCTTGCACAAGAGTGGCCTCCTTTGAAATATAAGATTTTCCTACTACAGTATATTTATTTTACAGATTTATTTCAAGTGTTTTCAAGCATTATATTAAATTATTATGTAATTAATTTATATATTAAATACATAACGTGCCTTAATTTCAATAATTAAAGCTATAGCATCCTAGTGTTAAGAATACTAAAATCTTCTTATTGCAAGCTGTGGAACTTTGCTCTAAGTATTGATAT
Source organism: Clostridiaceae bacterium (assembly GCA_012519925.1). Taxonomy (GTDB): domain Bacteria; phylum Bacillota; class Clostridia; order Acetivibrionales; family Acetivibrionaceae; genus Acetivibrio. The sequence continues at coordinate 1,754 of JAAYPF010000199.1, read as the reverse complement.
AATTTACTTAAAGGAAAAGTTATTGGTTAATTACCATAAAAAAATACAAAACAAATGCCGATGATTCTTTTGGATTAGTTTTATTCAATAAAAAGTTTAATGAAATAGGATGTATATCACTTAAACTATCTAGAAGGAATACTATGTAGTAAAGTATATTCGAAAATTAGTTGCATGGGGGATAAGATATGAACAGACCACTAATTATAGCACACAGAGGGGCATCAGCTTATGCACCTGAAAATACATTAAGTGCCATTAAAAAAGCAATCGAGATGAATTCAGACGGCATCGAACTTGATGTACAACTTTCAAAGGATGGTCATGTGGTTATAATTCATGATTCAACTGTGAATAGAACAAGTAATGGAAATGGTAAAGTGAAGAATCTAACATTAAAGCAGCTTAAAGACTTAGACTATGGAAGTTGGTTTTCAAAAGAATTCAAAAACGAGTCTATTTGCACTTTAGAAGAAGTTTTTTGCTATTTAAAGGATTATAAGGGTTTGATTAATGTTGAGATAAAAAAGGAATGGTTGCAGTTTAATTCAATTGAGAAAAAAGTTGCGGATTTAATAGCTAAATATGATCTAAGAGATAGGACTATTGTGTCTTCTTTTAGCACATTAAGTCTTTTGAAAATAAAAAGAATAGACAAGAATATACAGACTGGTATCTTATATTCTTCATCTACTAAAAGACTTATTTTGTTCGCCGAATTCTTTAAAATGGACGCAATCCATCCATGGTATCAAAATGTGACTAAGGATGTAAAAAAAATTGCTGTTAAAGATAATTTAAAAATAAATACCTATACAGTAGATGAACCAAAAGAAATAAAGAAGTTAGCTGACCTTGGAGTAGACGGGATAATAACAAATGTACCCGACATTGCTCTAAAAGAATTAAATAGAGCCCATGATGATCTTTACTCCGGCTGATATAAATCTCTGACAACCCTATGACAATCTTTCGACTGCCATAAAGCTTTACAAAACCTATATCAACCTTTGCTCGGTTATCAGGAATCTCTTAGAAGCCTGTTGCAATCTTTCGACTACAACAAACCTCCAACATCAAAACTTAAGTCACAGGGACTACCGCACCAGTCGGTAGGCTAATGCCATTAGCATCAATGCCTGCGAAACCCCAGATAATCTTAACTCGAATAGTATACATCCCTATCAACCATACTGTAATAACAACAATTACTACAATATAGCTTTACAGAACATATAATACTCTGCCCGCCGGCTAATATCGAGCCCTAGTGCCAAAAAACAAGCAAAACCCGATATTAACCTTTGGCCGACTGTTATAAAGCCTATATTGACCCTATAACAATCTTGGTTCGACCATCATGAACCCTACGCTATTATTATGGTCGATATTAAAAATTAAATTCGTGGTAATGTATGGAAAATAAAGATTTACAAAGCAAAAAGCTTTCATAGTCAAAAATCATGAAAGCTTTTTTGGTGCGCCATCGGGGACTCGAACCCAGGGCCCACTGATTAAGAGTCAGTTGCTCTACCAACTGAGCTAATAGCGCATATATCCGCCGAACACTTAATAATTATAAGAGTTAAGTTCTCGAATGTCAATACTTATTTTAATTTTTTTTTTGTAGTGGAAATTACCAAAAAAATTTTGAAAAAAGTATTGATTTGTTTTTGGGTATATGTTATTATTATCAGGCGATAGGCCGAAGTGGTGAAACTGGCAGACGCACTGGACTCAAAATCCAGCGGTAG
>JAAYPF010000198.1 GCA_012519925.1 Clostridiaceae bacterium | reverse complement strand
CTTCATCCATTTGATACACCACCATTCAACCTTTGATACTATTATAGTGGTTGAATAGGGGACTTTTCATTGATAAAATGTTACCAATAGTTTTATATTAACTTGTCAACTGCTGAGCAGTAACAAATTTTCATATGGGGGTAATGTTAGTGAAAAGAATAGTTTTTGCAATTATTGTAGCATTAATGGTATCTGTAGTAAGTATAACATGGACCATAAACGGAGCAACAGCAATTAATGTCACAGTTGATGGAAAGGCGGTTAACTTTCCGGATGCAAAGCCATTTATAGATGGCAGTGGAAGGACACTTTTACCTGTAAGATTTGTAACAGAAGCACTTGGTGCAAAGGTTGAATGGAAGGCGAATGTTCAGGAAGTTTATATAACAAAAGATACAATTAATATAAGCCTGAGAATCAACGACAGGGATATTGTTATTAATAATGAAATAAAGACAATGGATACAAAGGCGATTATTAAGGAGGATAGAACGTTTGTGCCTATTCGTTATGTTGCGGAGGGATTAGGTGCAAAAGTTGGATGGAATGACAGCACAAAGACTGTTATTATTACAACAGGAAATGATAAATCCTATGTACAGGATTTTTATAAGATTAATCCTGATATGCCGGAAGAGTTGTATACATATGAATATAAGAAAAGAAGTTTTGATGACTGGTTTGCAACAAACCAATGGTTAGTTGATAGGTATGGTGTCAGTCAATTGACAGGTTGGATGAATGTTGCTAAAGATTATATGGAGACTTGCTATACTGTAGATTATAGAACATTTGACCAAAAAGAGTATGTGGAAAAATTAAAGTGGTTTTTTATGCCGGGACAACATTGGTACGGTGGAGATGGTGTTGGAAGACCTATAGAAGAGCATTTGGAGTATTGGGCTAAAATGGTGAAGGAGAAACAGATTGTTATGAAGACAAAGTATATAACTGATCCTTCGCTTATTGTAAGTAATGGAGATGCACTTGTTAGGGGAAGAGCAATATACACTGTTGAGAGTTGCAATGACATGAAGTGGTTGAATAGATTTTTCCCATTTGGACAAAGTGAGTTAGGAAAAGAACATATTCGTGATTTTGACATACAATTAGCAAATCTAGAACAGAAGTCTGGGTGGGAACATTCACTTTTTGTTGTTTATAACGAAAATTTACTTTCGGTAATTAAGTGAGGGATATAAAGTAATGAAGAAAGTTTTTTATACTATTGCTTTTACTTTAATGTTATTTTTATTTTACTCAGAGGTAGTTGTATATGCTGGAGGTTCAGACCCCGGAGGTGGGTTGATTGATAAATTGGTTACGGGTGAAAAAATTAAGGTTGAATTGGATGGCTCCATAATAGTAACAAACTATGACAGAATTGCTACATCAACAACAAGATACGGTACCATTGGTTATACTGTAAAACGTAGTGATGCAGCAATTGGAAAAACTGATAGTTTTATGCTTCCGCTCACAGCAGTTACAACCATTAAAAATGAAAATGATGGTATAGGTATCCCTGGATATCCAGAAATAGCAGAAGGTTATATGCTGTCAATTGATAAAATAGAATCGGGTAAACTTTATGAACAAGCCGACAGGTACTATTCAGAATGGGCAGAGGAGCTATATGAAGGTAGTAAGGTTTATTTAGATGGAGTTATGGTAGTTAAGGAGAATAACAGGATATCAGGTTCTATTGAATTTAGCGGAGGAAAGTATGTTAAGTCTGGGAAAGTGTATCTTACTTTTGAGGAAATCAGGGATGCAAGAGCCTGGCGGGATAAAAATGTTTTAATAACTCATTTTAATAAGGAAGTACATTTACCTCCACTAACAACTGATATAGGATTTATAGATGCAGAGCTCACAGCAACTGCAAATCCCGGTATTGTTCAACAGGGAGTTACAACGTCAGTACAAGTGACCCTTGACTCTAGTGAATCAAGAGCAAGATATAAAACCCTTGACATGCCAGCGATGAAAGATGCGGAAATAACAAGTCGCAGGTTTTGGGTTTTGAGTGACGGTGTATATAAAGAAGTTGCCCAAGAAGGTGGCATAGCTATATTTAATGTTGATAACGTTACTTCTCAAACTGTACTTACTTGTAGAGTTCGAGTTTATAGTAAGGAATTAGCTGATTTAGGCCTTGAAAACATACCTTATCTGGACGAAGAGACGAAATTAATATATCTTGGACAACAGGGAACATCAAATGCACAATGCAATTTGGGTGCGGACCAAAGGGGTTCGGAGAAATTCAATGTTTTACAGGGAATTCCAACTACAGAATCTTTGTATGCGAATATAACAACTGAAGAATATCTTCTTGACTTAAGCACTGCTAGAGTTGCAGGGACTAGAAATTACGCTGTTTCTGTCACAAGAAACTATAATCTTCAATGGCAAGAAAACGGTGTAACTAGAACTTCTATTGTACCAGTAACACTTAATTATGTTGATGAGAATGGCAATGGTGAGATTGAGAGAAATTACGTTTATCATGTAATTGATGCTATGGGGTTATATGGTATAGATAGAGTTGAAATCAAAAATGGATGTTTACCCGGAGGAAGTGTAACAATTAAACCGTCCAATGGATATAAGTTACCAGCTATAGAGGTATTGAGTAATAAAAATTTAGATAATCATATAAAAGATCCTGAATACAAAAAAGTTGTTACTTTAGAACCTATTACAATAAAGGGAGGAGATAGTAAGCCTTCTGTACCTAGGGTAACAAAAGCAGAATGGCGTGAATATGCAGAGGCAGCAGTTGGAAAAGTTCAAGTCAGAAATGATAAGCTTATAATTGATGGATATACAGTACTAGATGATAGATGGGATGAAAATGGAAACTCACCTGACCCAAATGAAATACCAAAGGCAGATATGGTGGGTAATGATATATTGTTCAAAAGTGGAATTCAAATTGATGCCAAAACTCTAAACGGTGACTATGGAAGTACTGGCTTAGTCTATTACACATTGCAGCCAAATAGTATAAACGCAACACAGAATCAGAGAGTTGAAGGAATAAGGGTAAATAATGTAATAGTACATACCCCAGTTGTGTGTGACCCAACAATAACTAGTGATACAACTTACAATCAAGAGATTAAGCCGGATAGCACAAGGGCAGCAATGATTTTGGGAAGAACCACACAATTGAATTTCCCGACTATCGGCAAGTATATAAACAAAAAAGGCTATACTGGAGCAGATTTGAGAAAGTACACTCAAGAGAGAATTGTAAAATTCCCCTTTGATGTTTATATCAATAAAGAGTTTTATAAAGCAGGTACGGAATATCATATGCCGATGGGTGTTGATACCATTGATGTAACTGTTCCAACATGGGTGGACGAGAATAATTATGAAGTTGAATGCCGGGCAATTGCTATAAATTCACCAGGTAATGCTAATTTGAGACAGGATTTGGCGAACATATCTTACACAAATTATATAGCAGAAAAGAAAATTCCGGTTAGAGTAATCGGACGTATTTATGGATTTAAGCTTACAGATATAAACGATTATCCCGATTGGGCAGGAGTGTTTAGAACCGATGCAAATACCTCAAAACATTCGGGCAATTACTATTGGGTTGGCGGTATAGATCAGGATGGACAAGTTCGAGGTAATAAGGAGCAATTCACATTACCGGTGCTAAATGGAAGTCATACTACCAAGACCAATCTTGGAGTAATAAAGAAAGGTTATAAATTCAAGTATGATTTTACTACCATAGGTAATTACTTCAATGATAAAGACTGTGTGCGTATAAAACCGACATTTTACTATGTAAAAAAAGACGGGACAGGGAAGCAGGAAGTTGACCTGTGGTATACCGAAAAGGTTAATGGAATAAACAAAGTAATTAAGGTTGGAAGCAATACTGATATAAATAATATTAGAAACATAGTATTGGGAGAACCATATCGTAATGTACCCGATGTAGAGCTAAATGACACTAGTAGGATTCTTGGTATTACAAAAAATGAATTCACAAATCAGAAGGCTAAGCTTGGTTCATTTGGAGACATTATTCTCACAAAGCCTTTGAGAACTTTTATAGGGAATACATCAAATATTCCTGCAGGTGTTGATGCCGATAGGGTTAAAAAGTCAGTTCAAAAATGGTATGGTGAGTATTGGATTCCAGACAATACATTTGCGTGTCCAAAGGGTTATAATGTTGGAAATGCAATAGGTACTTCCATCCCTAACGGCAAAGAGGGATTTTGGCTAAAGGACGGCTATATTATAGTGAATTTCGAAATAGAAACATTAAAAAATGCAGATATTGAAAATCCTCAGTTGAGCTATTGGAATAATCCAAACAGCAACATGTGGAAAATTGAAGGCTTTAAATACACCAAAAATGATAGTTCAGGAAAGCAGTTTACACTTAAGGATGGAGATATCATCTTCTATTATACAGACAAGAAATCGTTAGATGATTATTCGTCAGGCGGAACAAACTAGAGATACACAGGTAAAGAGGTAGGGATAAAATCCCTACCTCTTGTATGACTTCAAATACTGTGAGGTATCGAAACTGAGTGTGTAATAAATAATGAGGGAGAATTTAAAAAGGTGTGTGAAAAAGTTCAGTCTGAATTTCTAAGTAAAAATCATTCTAAATATACAACAGATGACAAATATCAATTGATTAGAGCTTAAGTTTACGGTACAATATATGTAAATAGTTTGTAATTCCTCAATAGAGGGAATTGTAGGAATTAGTGCTGAAAAATTTCATTATGGAGGTAATGTCAGTGAGAAAAGTAGTTTTTGCAATTATTGTAGCATTAATGGTATCTTTAGTAGGAGTAACATGGACTGTAAGTGGAGCACCAGCAATTAATGTAACAGTTGATGGAAAGGCGGTTAACTTTCCAGATGCAAAGCCATTTATAGATGCTAACGGAAGGACACTTCTTCCTGTAAGATTTGTGACAGAGGCACTTGGAGCAAAGGTTGAATGGAAGGAAGCGGTTAGGGAAGTATATATTACAAAGGAAAGAATAAAGATAAGCTTGAGAGTTGACGACAGTGATATTGTTGTAGATAATGTAAGAATGACAATGGATACAAAAGCGATTATTAGTGAGAGTAGAACCTTTGTGCCTATTCGATATATTGCTGAGGGATTAGGCGCCAAAGTAGGATGGGATGATGTTACAAAGACTGTAATTATTACCACAGTAGCTCAAAAATCCTATGATAAGGATTTTTACAGGATTAATCCGGAGATGCCAGAAGAGTTGTATACATATGAATACAAGAAGAGAAGTTCTGATAATTGGTATGCAACAAATAATTGGTTAGTTAACAGATATGGTTTAAACAAAATGATAAATTGGATGAATTTGGCTAAGGATTATATTGAGACTTGTTATACTGTAGATTACAGAACTCTTAATCAAAATGATTATGTTAAAAACTTGAAATGGTATTTTCAACCTGGGCAATCTTGGCACGATGCAGAAGGAATTGAAAGGGCTATAGAAGATCATTTGGGATATTGGGCTGGGATGGTAAAACAAAAGAAGATTGTTATGAAGGCAAAGTATATAACTGATCCTTCTCTTATTGTAAGTAATGGAGATACTCTTGTTCGTGGAAGAGTAGTATATACTATTGAGAGCTGCAATGACATGGAATGGTTGAATAAATTTTTGCCTTTTGGCAAAAGTGAAATAGGAAAAGAGCATATGTGTGATATTGATATACAATTAGCTAACGTAGAAAAGAAGTCTGGATGGGATCATTCACTAGTTGTTGTTAATAAGAATAGTTTACTTTCGAAAATTAAGTGACGAATATAGTAATAGAGATGAACATGTAAAGGGATAGGGATATAATTCCCTATCTTTTTACATGCTTTTTAAAGGAACTTGGTACTAATAATTGCGTTTCATCCTATCAATTGTGCATTTCGTCAGAATTTATTGATTCACATAATATAATGAAATATAATATGTTGTAGTAGTTAAAGGGCAAGGAGGATATATTATGTCAATCTCTGTAAAGAATGAAGAATTACAACGTTATGAATCTGATATAAGAAGTCTATCTCAAAGGATAGCTGTAATAAAAAATAGTCTCCAAGCTATAAAACAATCATTAGATTACGACATAAAATATAGAAGAAATATTGATATAGAATTTAATAAGATATGTGAAGAAGTAGGTCAAAACGAAAGAAACCTTAATAAAATAGCAAATTTTCTTTTTGATGTTGTAAAATCATATGATGATGCAGAAAAAAAGATCAAGAGTGACTTAAACAAAATAAGTCAGAAGAACTCTGGTGGGAATATAATTACAGACATGTTTAGTAAACTAAAGTCCATATGTAAGAAAGCAGAGTCTATTCTAAAAGCAATCCTTGGAATGGGTGTTTTTGGTTCCCCAATAGGATCTTTTATAGCACTAGGTCAGATAAAAAAATACTATGAACGCAAAGGTATTACATTAAATAATGAAGAGTCAAAACTTGTTGAAGTAATGAATTCAGATATACCAGAATTAAGTGAAATATTGTCCTATGATCCTTCTACTTATAAAGAAGATGTTTTATTACTTCAGAAGAGATTAAATGAATTGGGTTATACGGATAAATATGGAAGAAAATTAGACGAGGATGGTAAATTTGGAGAAAATACCTTGGCTGCAGTAAATAAGTATAAAGAACAAAATGAACTATGGAATTTCGATGAATATGCAGGAAAAGTAGGTAGTACAACATGGGGGCATTTGTTTGGTAATGAAAGCTTTTATGATTATGTAGTGGGAAACGAACAAAAGATTGAGCATTTTGCAAGTACAAAAATTGAACCTGTTTATTATAGTCAAGAAGATCCGAAATGGAATAAAATCATGTATTCAAATCATAATGACAAGACACAAACGATAGGTTCTTCGGGTTGTGGACCTACATCAATGGCAATGGTTATTTCGACTTTAACTGGAGAAAGTGTATCACCAGTTGATATGTGTGAGTTTTCTTTGAAAAAAGGATATAGGACTAATAATAATGGAACAGCATGGGGATTTTTTGAATCAGTAGCTAAAGAGTATAACATTAATTGTATGCAAACTGGAAGCCTCAACAAGGTCAAAGAAGCGTTGAGTGATGGACAACATATTGTAGTTGCAAGTATGAAACCAGGACATTTTACTCAGGGAGGACATTTTATTGTAATGACCTCTGTAGAAACAAAAGACGGAAAAGACTGGTATACTGTTTTTGACCCTAATATTGATAATAAAAACTATGGAAATGATGGTCTGATAGATCATGGAATAAAAGATGATGGTATTGTTAACGCAGTAGATAGTGTTTTTTCATCTGAAGGAAAACAATATTGGATTTTTAAGAGAGAAACGAATGAAGCTAATAATAACCAAAGTAAACTTAATGAAGTTAGTAAATTAGATCCGAAAATAGAAAAAACAAGCTTTAATGAATATGTAGTAAAAAGTGGAGATACACTTGGCAAAATTGCTAAGCAATACGGTACAACAGTTGAAAAGTTAGTAGAAATTAATAATATTAAGAATGCTAATGTAATAGTTTCAGGACAGAAAATAAAGCTACCTAGTGTTTATGACTCTTATGAAGAGAAAAAAGTATCGAGTGAAAGTAATGTTCAATTAGGAGAATATGGCTTTAATGAAAAATTATACGACAATAATATATACAAGCAACAAGTGAATTTAATAACTCAAGTAAATACAATTGATAAAAATAAATTTAACTGGGATATTAATAATTTCAATAAAATATATAGTACAAATAAGAAGACTTATGAGGAAATATCTATAAGTACTGGTATTCCGCCACAACTAATTGCAGCTATTCATTATCGCGAGTCTGGATGTAACTTTAATACATATTTACACAATGGTGACCCACTTGGTAAACCAACTGTTAACGTACCTGTAGGTAAATATTTTGAAAGTTTTACTGATTCAGCGATAGATGCATTGACCGAAAAAAGCTATTTAAGAGACAGATATAACTTGAAAGCGGATTCAAATGACCTTGCTGCCATGATGGCATTTGCCGAGTCGTATAATGGATTAGGATATTACAACAAAGGTCTTGTAAGTCCATATGTATATAGTGGAACTAATGTATACACAAAAGGAAAGTATGTTGTCGATGGAAAGTTTAGTTCGAGTACTATAGATGGTCAACCTGGGGTTTATTTACTTATAAATTCTTTGGAGTGATAGATATAGAATTTATGATTTGTTTTAGAAGATGTTTTTAATTATTGATGGTGTATAATACTGTTGGTAATCCTATAGAAATAGAGGCGATGAGTTATGAAAAAAATTATTGCAATAATGTTAATGTTTGGTTTTTTATTTATAAATGGTTGTAAAAATGCGGATTTGCAAGGCAAAGATGAGAACCCTGATACTATAAAAACGGAAGCAAGGGTGGATTCAAATAACAATAACCCTAATGAAAGTGGTAATGCAGCTCATACACAATCCGTAGATAATTTGTTCTTTTTCAAACCTGATGTTACACAGATGAGATATATGGGAAAATTCCTTTTTGAAGATGCAATCCAAAAGGATATAGTACTAAACATTAACAAAACAACTGAACTAAATAATGGAATAATATATGAATTGAAACTCGATAGTATTGAGGGGATGCCAGAGGAACGACTGATTTTAGGCTACTTCTTTGTGCAAAGGGATAAAATATATAAAATTGAATACAGTGAAGATAATCTTAAAAAAATAAAAGTAAGCAAACAATTACCCGATAATATTATACTTGTTTGCCAGGAGAAAGAGATAAAAGATGTAGTGACAGAAAAAAATGGATACAATCATTATCTCGAAGTAAAAGGTGATGTAATAGAATATCATTCATACAATAGCCAAACTAATACCGGATTCTTTGAAACAATAATTTGGGAAAAGGAAAAGGGTATAGTAAGTTATAGAAGTGGATTTGGAGCAGATAGGGATTTAATTGAGTTACAACTATATGATAGAGAAAAGAATTTCGACTTTCAGGAAAGTGAGGGACAAACAAATATGATACTAGATAAAGAAGAATTCTATGGGATCTGGGAATTTACAAAGCCTGTGACTATATATGGTTTGTCGCCAGAAAAGACTATTGAATTTATGGGGAAGCAGTTTACCTATATGCAGGATTTTTGTAGGTGTGGCAAAAGCGGATTAAATAACCCGGAATACTCAATTGAAATATTGGAAAAGGAAAATTTCAATGAGGACCTAAAGATATTTCTAGATAATAATAGTATAGAAAAAGATTATATACATAGGATTAAGATCTTCAAAGATAAGGAAAATGAATGGAATGGTCTTGGAAATGAATTCTACAAAATCGATGATAAAATTATAGTTAGCATTGATGGAGAGCTATACGAGTTAAAAAGAATTTTTAGTGGCAAAACTGATAATTACTTAGTTGATAAAAACTCTATACAAACTGGACAAAAGATTGGAACGCTTACGATAAAAAGTATAGATAAGGTGTTGGAGTCAGTAAATGATATTACTTTTTCGGGAGAAATACATGTTAAAGGAATTTATGAATGGTGTGATACAGGAGATGGGTATGGATGTATTATTACTTTAGATGAAAGTTCTAGAGGAAGTGTACCTGTATTCGAGGATTTTGCAAATGAAAAAAGCATAAGGATTAACAATACAGAAATGGCAAAAGAACTTTTACCAAAGGAAACTGGGAAAATAGAAATAGTTTTAGACAACTATTCTATCGGTGAGAGAGAAATAATGATGAGTGCTGATGTAGTAAGAGTAATAAAAGTTGACTAATTTTTATTATGGAGAACAGAATGTTTGTACCTATTAATATATTGTGGAAGGATTATATGATTATTCATATGGGATAATGGGCTATAGATGGTAAAGGGGTAGGGATAATGTTCCTACCTCTTTTTGCATTAATTTATATAGTATAAAGTCACTGGAAAAACTGCTGTGAATTATAAATTTTGATGTTTAATATTGTAGCATCTTAGAGTATAATTATAGTTGGCAAGGAAAGTAAATAATTAGGAGATATCAAAAGATATCTCCCATATACATAAATCATCCTGTATAATGTTAATTGATGCAAAAACATTGATAGGAGTGGAATTATGTATAACCTAAGTGTAAACGGAAACGG
>JAAYPF010000197.1 GCA_012519925.1 Clostridiaceae bacterium | reverse complement strand
TTGTTATACTTACCTTTTTGTACTGTTTTTACTATCAATTGGATACTGCTTATTCTTTCAGCTATTAGTCACTGCCTCACGACAGCTTTAACAATATAGCATCTCAAGTCATTATTATCAACTTTACAAAACCGGTATTTAGGCCATTATTTCAAATTATCATCTAATATCACGTTATTCTTTAATAAAACAACTCCATTCTATCAAACTTATTATGATAGAATGGAGTTGTTTCCTAGAAATTAATAGTTACTTAATTATCTTCTGTTTCTTTTATTTCCTCTTCTTCATTAATCTCTTGATCTTCTTCATTTTCGGACAAATCTTCATCTTCATTTATAATCCTTGCAACTCCCACTAAATAGACCGATTCATCCATTCTCATAAGTGTTACCCCCTGAGTTGCCCTACCTAGAACACTTATATCCTTAACATTTATTCGAATAATAGTTCCGTCGGAATTTATCATCATGATATCATCTTTTTCATTAACAAGCTTCATACCTGCTATCTTACCTGTCTTTTCTGTCACCCTATAAGTAAGTATACCCTTTCCGCCTCTTGTCTGAACCTTGTATTCTTCAAGCTCTGTTCTCTTTCCAAAGCCCCTTTCTGTTACCACAAGCAAGCTGGTATCTTCAATAAATACTCCCATGCCAATTACTACATCATCCTTGTCGAGTCTAATTCCTCGTACACCCATAGAAACTCTTCCTAAAGGTCTTACATCCTTTTCATTAAATCTTATGGACATTCCATTTTTAGTTACAAGCATAATATCTTTTGTGCCATCAGTAAGTCTGACATCTATAAGCTCATCATTCTCCCTCAATGTAACAGCAGTCAATCCACCTTTTCTTATTCTGTCATACTCCATAAGATTTGTTTTCTTAACAACACCATTTTTTGTTGCAAGTACTAGGTAAAGACCTTCTTTATATTCCTTCAAAGGAATTACAGTAGTTACTTTCTCCTCAGGATCTAACTGAAGAAGATTTACTATTGCAGTTCCTTTTGCCTGTCTTCCTGCTTCGGGTATTTCATAGGCTTTTAACCTGTATACCCTTCCTTTACTTGTAAAGAACAAAATATAATCGTGAGTGGATGTTGTAAACAGAGTTTCTACAAAATCCTCTTCCCGGGTGCTAAGACCAATAATCCCTTTTCCACCTCTTCTTTGACTCTTATAAGTATCGGTAGGAAGTCTCTTGACATATCCAAAATGGGTAAGGGTAATTACATTGTCCTCTTCCTCAATTAAATCTTCAAAGTCAAAATCACTTTCATCAGGAATTATCTTAGTTTTTCTTTCATCCCCGTATTTTCCCTTTATTTCAGTTAATTCTTCCTTTATAATATTGAAAACCATAAAATCATTAGCTAGAACATCTTTGTAATATTTTATTTTTGCAAGCAAATCCTGATATTCTGCTTCAAGTTTCTCTCTTTCCAACGCTGTAAGCCTTCCAAGTCTCATATCTACAATTGCCTGAGCTTGTCTGTCACTAAAATCGAACCTTTGAATCAAGCCTTCTTTTGCACTTGCCTCATTTTTAGAAGACCTAATAATCTTTATAACTTCGTCAAGATTATCAATGGCTATCTTTAAGCCTTCTAAAATATGTGCCCTTGCTTCAGCTTTATCAAGCTCAAATTTTGTTCTTCTAACTATAACTTCCTTCTGATGTTCCACATAGTAATCTATTGCCTGCCTTAAATTTAATACATGAGGCTCAAACTTTTTTTCTGGTGTTTGAACTAACGCAAGCATATTAACGCTGAAAGTCTCCTGCATCTGTGTGAACTTTAAAAGTTGGTTTAATACAACGTTAGCATTAGCATCCTTTTTTAATTCAATAACAATGCGCATTCCATTTCTATCCGATTCATCTCTTAAATCGGATATGTTTTCAATTCTCTTATCCTTAACAAGGTCTGCTATTTTTTCTATCAATCTTGCTTTATTTACTTGATAGGGCAACTCTGTAACTATTATTCTCTGTTTGTTAGGAGTCATCTGTTCAATATTTGTTACTGCCCTCATTATTATTCTGCCTTTGCCTGTTTTGTAGGCATCTCTTATACCTGATTTCCCTACAATAGTGCCGGCCGTTGGAAAATCAGGACCCTTTATAATTTTAATCAAATCATCAATCGTTGTTTCCGGTTCATCAATAACAGTTATTATTCCGTCTATAACTTCGCTAAGATTTTGCGGTGGAATATTTGTAGCCATACCAACAGCTATTCCTGAAGAACCGTTTACTAATAGATTCGGAAATCTAGAGGGGAGAACAGCTGGCTCTATTTCATGCTCATCAAAATTAGGCTTGAAATCAACCGTATCCTTATTTATATCCCTGATCATTTCCATAGAAATTTTAGCTAGTCTAGCTTCAGTGTACCTCATCGCTGCCGGTGGATCTCCATCTATTGATCCGAAGTTTCCATGTCCGTCAACTAATGGGTACCTTAAAGAAAAATCTTGTGCCATACGAACCATACTATCGTATACAGCTGCATCTCCATGAGGATGGTACTTACCTAAAACTTCTCCAACAGTAGTTGCACACTTTCTATGTGCCTTATCCGGTGTAAATCCAAGCCCATACATACCATATATAATTCTTCTATGTACCGGCTTCAAACCATCTCTAACATCAGGCAATGCACGATCTACTATTACACTCATAGCATAGTTTATAAATGAATTCTTCATTTCAGCTTCAATATCAACAGGTATTATACTTTGTTCCTTGACATCATTTATATCTGCCATTGACTTACCTCTTTTCTATAATAGTTCTTTTTATTATTAGCTTTTTGAAATTACAATTAATAGTTATCACTAGAAATCACTTTACCTATATATTCTAATAAAGTTTACGCAAGCTGTCCACTTTTTTAATTATTTAATAAGACTTAAGTATACTTATGTATTTTATTTGTAATAATAAAAGGAATGATATTAAATCATTCCCAGTTTATTTATAATAAATACCTAGTGCTTGTTAATACTACCTTACTAATTCCTTAAAAACACCTTATTTAGGTATTCTGATTATAAATTCAACATAACTTCCTCTATCAAATTGGGCTGCTTTTGCATCCACTCCTGATTTTTTCATTAATTCTATGGATTGCTTTATTGTATTTACAAATATTCTAATATCTTTTATTGCTCTAGTAAATTTCCCCTTATTCTTCTTTTCATTTTCCTGCCTTGTATACCTATCTATAGCTCTTTCAACTAAGTCTTCCGTTTTTTTAACATTAAGACCTTTTTCACAAACCTTTTTTAAAACCTTTAATTGTAGTTGCTCGTCATGTAATTTAAGTAATGCTCTTGCATGTCTTTCGGTAAGATTGTTATCTGCAAGAATCTTTTTTACTAAAGGAGGAAGTTTTAATAAACGAATTTTATTTGCTATTGTTGACTGACTTTTTCCAATTTTCGTCGCAAGCTCTTCTTGTGTAAAACCATGATCATTAATCAAATTGTTATAACCTTCAGCTTCTTCCATATAACTTAAATCTTCTCTTTGAAGATTTTCGATTAAAGCCATTACTGCAGAATCATTGTCATTTATGTCTATAACAATTACAGGAATTTCTTTGAGCCCAGCCATTGTTGCAGCTCTAAGTCTTCTCTCACCTGCAACAAGCTCATACATGTTTGAGGACAATTTTCTGACGTTAATAGGCTGAATAACCCCATATTGTTTAATTGACTCGCATAATTCATCTAAAGATATCTTATTAAATTGCTTTCTTGGTTGATAGGGATTGGGCCTTATGTTTTCAATTCCAACATAGGTAATGTTTTTTAAATCAGCCTTCTTTTCAAACCTAGCTACTTGCATTCTACTTTCTAACATTGCGAACACCATCCTTCGTAATTTTATTATTTATCCTTTGTTTTAATAGCTAAACCTCGTCATTCAACAGTATATTTATTACTTGTTAAATCAAAGTTTAATTACCATTATTTGATATTAGTTGTAAGGATAATATTCGCAAACCTTTTTTAATTTCCTTTTTTTTATACAAAGAATCGTTCGTCTAAATACACTATATTACTGCATTATACGGGTTAAATCAGCGGCTCTTTTGATGGTTTACCTGCTTTTCTCGGATATTTTGTCGGAGTCTGTCGAAACTTTCTTATAATAAATATATTCCTTTTACTGTCGGTAAAAGGCAAATTAAATTCTTTAACTTCTTCAATCTTCCCTCCTATTATATCTAGAGCTTTTTTTGAATACTCAATTTCATCGGTATTACTTCCTTTCATTGCTATAAAATACCCCCCTACTTTGACAAAGGGTAGACAATACTCAATGAGTACTGGTAGACTAGCAACTGCTCTTGCCGTGGATATATCAAATTTTTCTCTAAATTCTGGTGAAACACCTTTTTCTTCTGCTCTTCCATGTAATGCTTTTATACCACTTAAATTATTCTCTTTTATAACTTCATTTAAAAACCTTACTCTCTTATCTAAAGAATCTAACAATGTAACTTCTATACTTTCCCGGGCAATTTTTATTGGGATACCCGGAAAGCCAGCACCGGTTCCTATGTCAATAAGTGTCACACTTTCATTTTTTATTAGAGGAAGAATACTTAATGAATCTATAAAATGCTTTATTATCACTTCTCGGTCTTCTTCTATGGCTGTAAGGTTTATTTTTTTATTCCATTCTTTTAGTATATTTTTATATTTAAAAAATTTTTCAATTTGATCTTCCTTTAGAGAAATACTAAATTCATTAGCTCCATCTAAAAGAAGTTTTCTCAATTCACTATCCACAGTTTAGCTCTCCAATCTTTAATTAAGGTTATTTTAAACAAATAACTGGTCAATTACCATTTCAATAATACTAATTACATTTTTGCTTATCAAAATAATGTACAGGTTATTTTTTGAAATGGTTTAATCCACAACATGCTTTATTTATTCCTATGTTGCTCTAAATAAACAAGTAAAACGGATATATCGGCAGGAGATACTCCTAATATTCTTGATGCTTGTCCTACTGACTCTGGTTTAGCTTTGTCTAGCTTTTGTCTAGCTTCAATTCTCAATCCTTTGATAGTAGAATAATCAATATCTTTACTTAATTTCCTACTTTCAAGTTTTTTAAACTGCTCAACCTGTTGCATTTGCCTTTTTATATATCCCTCATATTTTATTGTAATCTCTACTTGTTCTCTAACTTGAAAACTAAGTTCAGGTCTTTTTTCGTCTATAGCCTTAATAGAATCATAATCTAACTCAGGTCTTTTTAACAAATCACTTAGCTTTATTCCACCTTTTATAGGAGTACTATTTTTGCTTATAAGAAAAGCGTTTACCTTTTCGCTTGGAGGAACATGAGTATTATTAAGTCTTTTAATTTCCTCTTCTATTTCTCTTTTCTTTTTCTCAAACTTACTATATCTTTCTTCACTAATAAGTCCAATACGATAGCCTATATCAGTTAATCTGATGTCAGCATTATCTTGCCTTAATAAAAGTCTGTATTCTGATCTAGATGTCATCATTCTATAAGGCTCTCTCGTTCCTTTTGTTATGAGATCATCAATCAATACACCTATATAAGCCTGAGATCTATCCAATATCAGGGGTTCTTTTCCTTTAATTTTTCGTGCTGCATTTATTCCTGCAATAATTCCTTGTGCACCTGCTTCTTCATATCCTGAACTACCGTTTATTTGACCTGCCGAAAACAGACCTTCTATATGTTTAAACTCTAAAGACAAGTTTAACTGCATTGAATTTATTCCATCGTATTCTATTGCATAAGCACTTCTCATAACCGATACATTTTCAAGACCGGGAACTGTTTTCATCATTTCTATCTGAACATCTTCTGGAAGACTTGTTGACATTCCCTGCACATACATCTCTTGAGTATTAAGCCCCATCGGTTCAACAAAAACCTGGTGAGATTCTTTATCAGCAAATCGTACTATTTTATCTTCTATTGAAGGACAATAGCGTGGTCCAACCCCTTCAATAAGCCCTCCATAAAGAGCAGATCTATGAATATTAGCCCTTATTATTTCATGGGTTTTACTATTGGTGTATGTAAGATAACATGATACTTGATCTCTCTTAATTTCTTCCGTCTCGAAAGAAAAAGGTACTATTGTTTCATCTCCGGGCTGTTCTTCCATCTTTGAGAAATCAATACTTCTTCTATTCAATCTAGCTGGCGTCCCTGTTTTTAGCCTTATTAATTCAATTCCCATTTCCTTAAGACTTTCTGAAAGTCTGTCTGCAGGAAAAAGCCCATCAGGACCTCCACTATAACTTACATCACCTATAATTATTTTTGCTTTAAGGAATGTTCCTGTTGTAAGTATAGCCACCTTGCATTTATAAATAGTGCCCGTATGAGTCCGAACCCCAGTTATTATATAATTACCTTCCTTTTCCTCTCTCAATATCTCAACTATCTCACCCTGCTTAACATCAAGGTTTTCTTGTAGTTCTAGAGTGTTTTTCATCTCATTCTGATAACTTCTTCTGTCTATTTGTGCTCTGAGCGAATACACTGCAGGACCTTTAGCTTTATTTAATATTTTCGATTGTATAAGGGTTTTATCGGCATTTTTCCCCATCTGACCTCCAAGAGCATCGATTTCTCTTACAAGGTGTCCTTTAGCCGTACCACCAATATTAGGATTACACGGCATATTTGCTATACTATCCATATTTATGGTAAAAATAGCTGTTTTAACTCCAAGTCTAGCCGCTGCAAGTGCTGCTTCACAACCTGCATGTCCTGCTCCAACAACTATTACATCATATTCTCCTGCTACATACTCCATATAATTCCTCTCACTTTCCCAGACAAAACCTGCTAAATATTTCATTCATGACATCTTCACTAACAGATTCCCCTGTTATTTCTCCTAAAAACTGTGCTGAATTTACTATATCTATAGTTATCATATCTAAAGGCATACCACTTTCATGGGCATTTATTGCAAAGTCAATACTCTCAATTGCTCTATCAATTAAATTCTTATGCCTTACATTTGTTATTAAAACTTCGCTATTAATACTAACTTCACCCTTTATAAAAAGTTCAACTACTGCGTCTCCAAGTTCGGCAATACCTATATCTTCTTTTAGTGACATTCTTATAATTTTTCTATCGTTAAAATTGCTTTCAATTTCAGTTAACTTTTCTTCCTTTACAAGGTCTATTTTATTTATTATTATTATAGATTTTTTATTTTTAATCTTATCTAAAATTTCTAAATCCTCTTTTTCTATTCCCTGATTAACATCTATCATCATTATTATCAAATCAGCAGAGTCCAATTCTTTATGTGTTTTTTCAACTCCTATTTTTTCAACCAAATCATCGGTATCTCTAATTCCTGCTGTATCAATAATTCTTACAGGTATTCCATTTAAATTTATATAATCTTCTATAACATCTCTGGTTGTTCCTGGTATATCTGTTACTATAGCCCTGTTTTTCCCGGTCAATTCATTTAACAGCGAAGATTTCCCAACATTAGGCCTTCCGATAATTACAGCATTTATTCCTTCTCTAATTATTCTTCCTTTTTCAAAGCCCATAATGATATTTTTTAAATTTTCCTTTATATCCTTAATTTCAGAATATATTTTTTGCCCGGTAATCTCTTCAATATCATGTTCTGGATAATCGACAGTAACTTCAATATGTGCTAATAACTCAATAAGCTTACTTCTTGCCTGTTTAAGTTTTCCTGACAATTTTCCTTCAAGCTGGTATATAGCCGCTTTTGAGCTTTCGGATGTTTTTGAATTTATAAGGTCTATTACAGCCTCAGCTTGGGACAAATCCAACCTTCCGTTTAGGAAAGCACGTTTTGTGAACTCTCCTGGTTCTGCAAGTCTAGCACCTGTTCTCAATATAAGTTCAAGTATATTTCTTAAAACTGTTGAACCCCCATGACAGTTTATTTCAACAACATCTTCTTTGGTAAACGTATTTGGCTTTACCATTTTAGAAAGAAGAACTTCGTCTAAAACTTCAAAGGTAGCTGGATCCACTATTTTTCCGTAATTTATTGTATGGGTTTTTATTTCATCGAATCTTTTTTTACCTTCAAAAATGTCTTTCGCTATAGAAAATGCTTTTTCTCCACTTATTCTTATTATACCTATTCCACCATTTCCATGGGGTGTAGAAATAGCTGCAATTGTATCGTGGTCATACAACATAATAATCCTCCAATTTTGTGAAACTTAATTCTTTCTCTTTCACTTTGTTCGAAATAAGGCCATATCAAAAAATAGCCTGTGTAAGCATTTAGGTTATTTTTTAAAATGGCCTTTTAAATTAGATAAACTTTTTATTTAAGAGTAATAACTACTTTTCTATTTGGTTCTTCTCCCACACTATAAGTCTCAACATATCTGTGATTCTGAAGTGAAGAATGAATAACTCTTCTCTCATATGGATTCATTGGTTCTAGAGTAATTTTTTTCTTATATTTAATAACTCTATCTGCTAGTCTGTTTGCAAGTTTAACCAATGTTTCCTCTCTTTTTTGCCTGTAGTTCTCAATATCTATTACTACTCTCTTATACTCTTCCTTACTCTTATTGACAACTAGACTTGTCAAGTACTGAAGTGAATCTAAAGTTTCACCCCTTCTTCCTATGACAATACCTATATCATCTCCCTTAACTACAAGTAGTATAGAATCTTCCGTTTCTTCGGCTATTATCTCCGCATCAACATTCATTTTATCCAATACGCTCATTAAAAATTCCTTGGCTTTTTCCGAATTTGATTCTTTAACAGTAACTTTAACTCTAGCCACTTTATTACCAATTAAACCAAAAATTCCTTTTGTACCTTCTTCTATAACTTCTATATCAACATTTTCTCTATCGCACTGCAACTCTTCAAGAGCTAAATCAATAGCTTCCTGTACAGTTTTCCCTGTTTTTTCAACGAAGTTAACCATTTAATTTTCTTTAACCTCCTTTTTGTTAATAATATATTTATTTAAATATAACTGTTGAAATATCTGAAATACGTTTCCTGCAAACCAATACAACCCTAATCCTGCTGGAAATTGAAAAGATACCCATAGTGTCATCATTGGTCCTATAAACATCATATTTTTTTGCATTGCCACTGATGCATCTTGTGATGCATCTTTGTTATCATTACTATTATTTCTCTTCATAGTTGACATCATCATTAATTTATTTGATAGAATTGTAGACACAAAAGAAAGTATAGGCAATATCACCAATGGGAGATACGTTGACATTTCAGGTCCAAATAAAACGTTTGGTCTCCATGTAGGTACTAAACTCAAATCCAATCCTAAAAATTGCATATTTAATATTTCGTGAAACTTAACAGCTCCTATCTGAGCATAAAAGCCTGCAATTCTATTTGCTTCAGGTACGGTATCTAATAATGTTTTTATTTTATCTGCACTATAACCTAACATATATGTAAGTGGTTGACCTATTACATATATAAGAGAAAAGAGTATCGGTAATTGAACAAGAAGAGGCAAACATCCGCTAGCAGGATTGTATTTATGTTCTGCATAAGCTTTCATCAACTCTTCATTTAGTTTTTCTTTGTCATTTTTATACTTTCGCTGTATCTCTTGTATAATAGGCTGTATCTCCTGCATTTTTGCAGTGGATTTAGATTGCTTTATAGTAAGAGGAAGCAATAATAACTTAACAACAACCG
Source organism: Clostridiaceae bacterium (assembly GCA_012519925.1). Taxonomy (GTDB): domain Bacteria; phylum Bacillota; class Clostridia; order Acetivibrionales; family Acetivibrionaceae; genus Acetivibrio. The sequence goes on along the minus strand of JAAYPF010000197.1, from coordinate 1,498 downwards.
TAAATAAAATAATAGCAAATCCGTAATTTTGGAATGCTAAATTCTGGTATATAAAATTCAATATTATGCCTAAAGTTTTCGGTATGAAACTAAACATCTTAAAAATTTCCCCTTTTGCTTATTTAACCGGATCATATCCTCCTGGATGAAATGGGTGGCATTTCATTATTCTCTTTATGAACATAACACTTCCCTTAAAAATACCATACTTTACTATTGCATCAATTGCATATTGTGAACACGTAGGATAAAATCTGCAGCTTGAAACACCTTTTAGTGGAGATATGAATTTCTGGTAAAATTTTATTGTATTTATTGCTATTTTACCCATTAACTTATTTTATCCTCCTTAAACAATTCAAGCTTTCTCAATAAATACTTCATTTCCCTTTTTATTTCATGGAAACTAGGAAGTTCCTCACAGCTTCTAGCTACAAAAACCAAATCAAATCCTTCTTTTAATTTAGCTTCATAAGCTCTATAGCTTTCTTTTATAAGCCTTCTTATCCTATTTCTTTTTACACTGCCGCCAAACTTCTTACTTGCAGTTATACCCAATCTATTCACTTTGTTACTATTACTTAATGCATATAATACAAGGTATTTTCCAACAAAAAATTTTCCTCTTTTATAAAGTTTTAGGAAATCTTTATTTTTATTTATAGGAAAAGTAAATATCATTATATGGAGCTATGCCTCCGATTATTTCATTTTTTATGGCAATAAGATATTTCCAAAAAATTAATACATATTTCCATATTAATAAAATCAGCTCTATTAAAAACCATTTAATAATTATTTTGGAATTATCTAAAATATTATTTTAAACAAAAAGACCACAATTATGCGGTCTTACGCTGAAAGAACTTTTCTACCTTTCAATCTGCGCCTTCTTAATACTTTCCTTCCATTAGAAGTTTTCATTCTCTTTCTAAAACCATGTTCCTTTTTTCTCTGTCTATTTTTAGGCTGATACGTTCTTAACAAACCAAACACCCCCATTCCTTTCTATCAATATGTTATTTGCAAAATGCTGTATCTCTTTAAATCATGTACTTTAATATATTTTTCAAAAAGCTTTACACTTTATTTCTCTAAAAACTAACCATAAGTCTATCAAACGATATATTTTAATTAATAATATTTATTTCGTTTAACATATATTACTGGTACACTTAAATGAGATAATACCTATTTAGCACTCTTAAATAAACAACGTAACAATTATATATTAAATCCTTATTTGATGTCAAGAAACTATTTTTTTGAGTTTCCCCATTTTTCAATATATTTTAATATAAGACTAAGTATATATAGTCACTTACAATATTGTTGTGCTTGATAGTCCAGTTTGGATGTGGTCATGAAAGGCTACGGAATTCTACGCTAACCCAAGAGTTGGCAATGCTTGTTCGCTAAGACTGGAATTAGGACTATGGATAGAGGGTATGATGCAAATGTATATTACAAGTACTTCCTGAAAAACAATGAGCCTTTT
>JAAYPF010000196.1 GCA_012519925.1 Clostridiaceae bacterium | reverse complement strand
TAGGTGGTGACCTTGATATCAATGTCGGGAGGACACTATCTGAATTTATTATATTGTGCTACGCAAAAGGAGTCAATGGTTTCATTACGTTTTGTGCCTTGAGCGAAGCGAAAGGAATGGATATAATAATGAGAAGATTTCTTTAGAAGATAACGGGGTGTTTGTACCAAAGTCTTACTCTGATAAATACGGTATTATGCAAGGGGATATTATAAAACTTAGATTTACAGTTTTTATATAGCAAAACAACGTTCCTATCGTGGAAGCTTAAAAGCTTACATCGTAGGCTTAGAGCTCGAGATATTGTATAGGATTTTGAAGTGACTTAATTAAATTTACTAAAAAATGGGGGCGGTTCATATCGGTTATAAACCGTATGGCAATACCCCTTTCTGTTAAGAAGATAATGTATTAAAAATATAAACTTTTTACAAAGGTGAATACATAAAGAATGCGGATTGATTTCCACTTTTAAAGCTTAATCTGTAAATTCCATTTACACAAAAATAGGGGTGAATTTTAATTTTACAATTAAGTTAGAGAAATTTAATCGAAAAATGTTTTGTTTTTCTATGGCATTTTTGATAAAATTAGATACAATAAACACATAAAAAATACTATAAAACAAGCGGTTTCAGCCGATCAAAATGTAATTTCTGAATTACAAGATAAAATAGCACTTTTGGAAAATGAAAAAGTGGATCTTTTGGCTAAGCTCTTTTGGTTTGAGGAAAGAATTCGTCTTGAACGGCACAGACGCTATGGGCGTTCAAGCGAACAGACTATACCTGAACAACAAAGCCTTTTCAACGAAGATGAAACTGGATTGCAAGTTTTGCATGAAACTGGAAGATTTGCAAGTTCAAAAATTCAATTTGATGAAACTATCTTATATAATAGTAATAGGTTTCCTAATATTTATATGGATACTAATTAGTTTTGCAGCAAGAGAAAATATTAATAAAATAGCCATACAGACAACAAATCTGTATGGCTATAAATTACTCATTCATTGCCTGTCTAGCCTGTTCAATCATCATGTCCTTAACCTTCATGAGCCTTGTAAGATTACCTCTTTCATTTTCATCAAGTTTCATGGTAATGTACTTGATGGTCTCTTCTAGTTGAGGAATCATAACATACTCAAGGGCATTAACCCTTCTTCTGGTTTTTTCTATCTCTTCCGCAAGCAGCTGTGCTGATTTCTCCATCTGAGCAAGCTCTAAAATATATGGAAGGACATTAGATAATGTTCCTATTGCACCATCTAACTCAGCAGATGTTGCTGCAAAACCGTAGGGGTATATATCAGTATCATCGGGACTTGAGGTCTTGTACTCAAGTACAGGGACATCAACGCTCATAACGTTTTTTGTCGACACCTCAAGGGATACACTTTGTTTTGGGAACATAAGTGCAGCCTCCAAACTTTCCGAGGACATGACGGCTCTAGCTATAAGGAAATTCCTGTGTACTGTCATCAACATTTCTTCAACCTTTTCACGGAGCTCCTTATTCGTCCTGACTAGTTCAAGGAATTTCTTCATCAATTCATCCCTTTTATCTTTTAAAAGCTTATGGCCTCTTCGGGCAACATTCAGTCTTTTTTTAAGACGAGTGAGCTCCATTCTCGTTGGGTTAACTCGCATAAGTGCCATAACAATTCTCTCCTTCTACATATTTCTCGAAAAACACTGTATATACAATTTTCCAAGACTTCGAGAAAACATGTACATCTGTTAATTGAACTTATATATTTGCCACTTTAGAACAAAGCTAAAGAGGTAAAAACATAGGGATTTATTGATCCATAGTTTTTATTCTTAATGTAAAATGCCAATTAAGTTCAATATAATTTTAGGGCTGATGTTGCTAATTTTATTTATGCTTTCGGTAGATATTTGTCAAGGTATTCGTCCCTAATACGCTTAAGCTCACTTCTAGGTAAAATGGAAAGAAGCTTCCAGCCTATATCGAGGGTTTGTTCTATAGTTCTATCCTCATCAAAGCCTTGGGAAACATATTCCTTTTCAAAAGCATCTGCAAATTTGGCATAAAGTTTGTCAACATCAGTTAATGCAGCATCACCTAGGATTACAGCAAGTTCCTTTGCTTCCTTACCCCTTGCATAGGCTGCAAACAGCTGATTCATAGTATCTGCATGGTCTTCTCTTGTTTTGCCTTTTCCTATCCCTTTATCTTTAAGACGGGATAGGGATGGTAGAACATCTATAGGAGGAGTAACATCCTTTCTGTGGAGTTCTCTTCCTAAAATAATCTGACCTTCGGTGATATATCCTGTAAGGTCCGGAATAGGATGTGTTTTATCATCTTCCGGCATTGTTAGTATAGGTATCAAGGTTATGCTGCCTTCATTGTCAAGCTTTCTTCCTGCTCTTTCATATAGAGTAGCAAGGTCGGTATATAGGTAACCGGGATAACCTCTTCTACCCGGAACTTCTTTTCTTGCAGCTGATACTTCACGGAGTGCTTCCGCATAGTTTGTTATATCCGTAAGGATTACGAGCACGTGCATATCTTTCTCAAAGGCAAGGTATTCGGCAGCCGTCAAAGCCATACGTGGTGTTGCTATACGCTCGATAGCTGGGTCATTTGCAAGATTAATAAAAAGAACAGTACGATCTATGGCACCTGTGCGCTTAAAGTCAGATATAAAGAAGTCTGCTTCTTCAAAGGTTATACCTATGGCGGCAAAAACAACAGCAAACTTACTGTCCGTTCCTAGAACTTTTGCTTGTCTGGCTATCTGTGCAGCTAGCTGTGCATGGGGCAGACCTGAGCCAGAGAATATAGGAAGCTTTTGTCCTCGGACAAGAGTATTTAATCCGTCTATAGCTGAAACACCAGTCTGAATAAATTCAGAGGGATAGTTTCTAGCCGCAGGATTCATTGGAGTACCATTCATGTCAAGTCTGGTGTCAGGAATGATATTTGGTCCTCCGTCAATAGGTATTCCGAGACCACTGAATACCCTTCCAAGCATATCCATCGATACGGCGAGCTCTAAACCTCTTCCTAAAAACCTTACTTTACTTTCTGCAACGTTTATCCCGGCAGAGCTTTCAAAAAGCTGTACAAGTGCATTAGTGCCGTCTATCTCTAAAACCCTGCATCGTCTTATTTCACCGTTTGATAGTTCGATTTCACCAAGTTCTCCGAACTTAACTCCTTCAACTTGCTTTACAAGCATCAAAGGACCGGCCACTTCAGAAATAGTTTTATACTCTTTAAGCATTATTTGCCACCTCCTTTGATGTTAGTGAATCTATCTGCTCATTGAGCTGTGTCTCAATTTCATGGAACACTTTATCAACCTGATCTTCAGGCGTATATTTCGCTCTTCCTATACGCTCCCTAACCGGTAATTCAAAAAGCTCTTTTATGGAGGCACCAGCCTCAAGGACTTTTTGTCCTTTATAATAGAAGCCCATTATAAGTTTTAGCATTCTATACTGCTTATTAAGGGAGGTATATGTGTCCACATCATGGAATGCGTTTTGGTGAAGATAGTCCTCACGTATTGATTTTGCGGCTTCAAGGGTAAGCCTATCACTAGGGGAGAGAGCATCGACACCAACGAGTCTTACAATTTCCTCTAGTTCTGATTCTTCCTGTAAAAGTCTCATGGTATCAGATCTTAGGCTGTTCCAATCCCGAGCTACTTTTTCGTTTATCCATTTATCAAGTCTGTCTAAGTATAATGAATAGCTAAGCAGCCAGTTTATTGCAGGGAAGTGACGCCTGTATGCGAGGCTTGCATCCAATCCCCAGAAAACTTTTACTATTCTAAGGGTAGCTTGAGTAACTGGTTCGGAAATATCCCCTCCAGGAGGTGAAACCGCCCCAATTGCAGTAAGGGCTCCTTCTCTTCCGTTTGTTCCAAGACTAATAACTCTACCTGCTCTTTCATAGAACTGTGCGAGCCTTGAGCCAAGATAAGCAGGATACCCCTCTTCCCCAGGCATTTCTTCAAGACGTCCGGACATCTCCCTTAAAGCCTCTGCCCATCTTGATGTTGAGTCTGCCATGAGGGCAACACTGTACCCCATATCTCTAAAGTATTCTGCAATGGTAATTCCCGTATAAATAGAGGCTTCTCTAGCGGCAACTGGCATATCGGAAGTATTAGCTATAAGTACAGTTCTCTTCATAAGAGATTCACCTGTTCTTGGGTCCTTTAGCTCAGGGAATTCCATTAGAACATCCGTCATTTCATTACCACGTTCACCGCAGCCTATATATACCACTATTTCAGCATCTGCCCACTTTGCAAGCTGATGCTGTACAACGGTTTTTCCACTTCCGAAAGGTCCCGGTACAGCGGCAACTCCACCTTTAGCTAAAGGGAAGAGAGTATCTATAACTCTTTGCCCGGTGACAAGAGGCTCCTCTGGGGCTAGTTTTTCCTTATAGGGTCTGCCTTTACGTACCGACCATTTTTGCATCATCTGGATATTTACTATTTCACCATCGTCTTTTTTTACTTTTGCTACTGTATCTTCCACTGTGAAATTTCCTGCATTTATCTCGATGATAACACCGCTTACACCAAAAGGAATCATTATTCTATGTTCTACAACGGCTGTTTCCTGAACCTTACCGATAATATCACCGGCAGTAACTTTTATACCCTTTTCAACCGTCGGTTCAAACTTCCATTTTTTCTTTCTGTCCAGCGAAGTTACGTCAATTCCTCTTGTTATGTTGCTTCCTACCATTTCACGTATTGTAACAAGAGGTCTTTGTATTCCGTCAAATATTGTTTCTATAAGACCCGGACCAAGTTCAACGCTTAGTGGAGCCCCGGTTGATACTACCGGCTCGCCGGGACCTAGACCTGCAGTCTCTTCATAAACCTGTATTGATGCTTTATCACCGTGCATTTCGATTATTTCGCCGATTAAGTGTTGATCACTTACTCGGACAACATCAAACATATTGCATTCTCTCATGCCTTCAGCTATTACCAATGGCCCTGAGACTTTTACGATTGTTCCCTGGCTCAAACTTTATCCCTTCTTTCAATAAAAATTTAAATGCCAATTAAGCCAAATAGCCTTACTCATCTCTAAATAAAATATCCGCACCAACAGCACGTTCAACGCTTTTTTTAACTCCACTCATACCAATTCCTAAAGATCCTTGATTACTGGGGATTGGTATTATAGCAGGAAATCTTCGATCACTGTATTTATCAATGGTTTGTACAATGTCCTTAGCGACGTGCTCTGTTATATATATGACAGCATAGTTTTCTTCGGCTATCTTCTCCAATATTTCCTGTCCCTCGAAAGGTGTAGTTACAGGAAATACAGACATACCAACAGCTTTAAAACCCAAAATACTATCTTTGTCACCGATAACTCCTATCTTAAACATAAGCTTCTCTCAGCCTTTCCCTAATAACTTCATTAGAAATATTGTTAATTTTGCCCACCATCACAATCCGAGCATTTTTAATTTCCATTTCCTTTGCCATCAAGTAGCCTACAAGAGGTTCGATACCTAAGGATATATATTTTGATTTTTTTACATAATTCAAAATAAGATTGTCCGATAGTTTTTCAAATTTTGTCAATGTTCCAGTGCTTTTGAAGCTTTCAATACCTTCTTGCAAAAAAGCACCCAATGAAGTAAATTTCAAGGCATCTATAAAGCTATCTAAAGGATTATCCAAGTTTTGAATAAAGACCTTGCTGTCTATACTACCTTCCGGGATGAGAACCTTCTGGAGGAAATCCCAAGTCTTACTTAGAGCTTTTACTCTTAAAAAGACTTTTATATTGGCAAGGTCAATGAATAGCATTACAAGATCCTTGATAAATCCTTTTCCGGACTTTATAGAAGTATCCTTCATTTGCTTAAAACTAGCCTTATCGAGAATTATATCAATAACCTGAGGATCTAATGTTTTATTATATACTTCAATACACTCTTCTACTGCATTCTTCATGATAGCAGGCATATTAGCCATATTTCTATCCCTGATCATTGCCTTCAATTTATCTGACGGGATGGAACCTGATTCTACAAGGAGACTGGCATAATCCTGTCCAGAAAACTCTGACTTGAGAAGAACCTTAATGTTATGATAGTCGTTAGATATCAGGAATAAGTCAAATACGTCTGGTTCTGGGGCAATTTCTTTCATAAGATTGTATACTTTTTTGTTTTCATCTCTAAGCAAATTTTCATATTCGTAAATATTTACCGAATCTGAACCCCCTTTACCATAATCGGCTTCTTGAAGCACTTTTAATGCTTCTTCAGGGGTCTTAGCCTCAACCATTCTGTCGAGTTTCCCCTTATCTAGGAGCTTACGTTCGATAGCACGTATTTTTCCGACCGAATATGCGTATTGGGTGTCGTTATTTCTAGTATCCTTTGGCAATCAAATTCCCTCCTTTCTTTAAGAAATAAGTAAACAGTTTTAAGATAACTAAAACAGACATTTGATTACTTCCGGTTCTATATCGTCACGATACATTCTTATTATTGATTCAAAGGAGTTGTTAACCTCAATATCACCGGATTTTAATATAAAGCCTCCACTAATATTTCGTGTTTCTTCGGAAATCTTCATTTTTGCTGAGATTCCCTTTTGTAAAAGTTTTTTATTCAATTCATCTATAAAACCTGAGGATATCCTTTGTTTATCCTTTAAGGATAATAATATTTCTTCCTTTCCAGTTTCTATAGAGTTTGTGATCATTTCAACAAGAATGCTTTGATACTCGACGTCAGGAAGGTTGTTTAGCTTTTTAAGTGCCAACTCAAAGGCTTCATCAACGACCTCCTGTTTTGCCATAAGTTTTTGCTTTCTTGCCTCAAGTTCGGCAACGGCAATAATTCTCTTCTTTATTTCTACGGCTTCGAGCTCAGCTTTCTCAATTATTTGCTTTTTTTTAGCCTCAGCTTCCTTCGATGCAGCTCTAATTATACTTGCAGCTTCTTCTTCAGCCCGTTTAATGTTTGCTTCTGCAAGAAGACGAGCTTCCTCAAGGATTTTGGCTTGTATATTTTCTGCTCCTGACATTTTTGGGACACTCCTCTATTATAATTTGATTCCCGTTACCATCAAAATTGAGGCAAGCAGTGCCAAAACCGCATAGGTTTCAACCATAGCTGCATACATGATAGCTTTTGCTAGTTCTTCTGGTCTTTTAGCTACAATACCTATACCAGCAGTAGCTGCTTTAGCTTGGCTAATAGCTGAAATAAGACCGACAATAGCTATAGGAAGTGAAGCTACCAAGAAATAGAAACCTTGTTGTGTTGTAAGTTCTACGTAAGTTCCGCCCACGATACCTATTTTGTTTAGGATAACAAAGGCTGTAAGCAAACCATATATACCTTGTGTTCCAGGAAGAGCCTGCAAAAGCAACGTTTGACCGAATCTTTTAGGCTCTTCGGATACAAGACCCGCAGCTGCCTCACCCACTAATCCTACAGCTTTTGCTGAGCCGATACCGCCTAAAACTACAGCCAACGTCGCACCTAACAATGCAAGAAAATTCCCATTAAAAAAATACTCTACCCAATTTACTGAACTTGCTGTACTAGTAATCACCATATTAAATTGCCTCCTTGTCATTTAAAGTAATATATTTTGAATTCCTTTTAAAGGGTTCAAAGCGTTTGCCTCCACCCTCGTAAAACTTACCGAAAAACTCAACATACTGAAGACGACTTGAGTGCACATAAGCTCCAAGTGCATTGATAGCTATATTAAAGGTGTGCCCTCCGATAAAGACTATAACTAAAACTATTATTCCTAAAACATTAAATCCAAACAATGTTCCTAAAGTATTTATAACCGATGCAATAACTCCAGTACCAAGACCCAAAGCTAAGAGCCTTGAATATGACAGAACATCACTTAAATAACCGGTTACATCGTATAGGCTAAGTACACCAGACAATAACCTCTTTATAATATTCTTATCATTTCTGCCTTGTGTTAGGATAAGCATTGCTGCACCTATTATTGCCATGTATTTACCAACTTGAGCAAGGGTACCTCCAAGTAAAAGTAATGGTAAACCTATTAACAAGATGTACCATGAGCCTACATCAAAGATTGCGTCAAAAGGTTTTCCATCTCTTATAAGCATATAGGCCTTAATGCCCATAGCGGTAAATAGATGGATACCTCCAAATATCATGGACCATATAAGAAGTTTCATTGGGTCATCTAATGGATTGAACCATATAGGAGGTATATTTATTCTTCCGCCGGTTACAACTGGAAGTATATCTCCAAACCATCCGCCGAACATGGAACCCCATAGGAGGGTTGATAGTCCGCAGAAGAAAAAGAGTTTTATCATCTTTGCTAGAGTTCCTTCAAGCTTATATTTCTTGAGAATTATTCCAGTAATCAATGCTATTACTAGACCATAAGCAGCATCACTAACCATCATTCCAAAGAAAAAGCAGTAAAAAGGACCCATAAGAAAGTTCGGATCTACATCACTAGAACTAGGTAAACTGTACATTTCAGTAATTGCTTCAAAAGGCTGAATTAATTTAGCATTCCTAAAAAGAATGGGAAATTCTTCATCTTTATTAGGTTCTGTTATATCTAAGAGACATTCTACTTGGCTGTTAATTATGGTTTTAAGTTTATCACTAAGTTCAGAGGGAAACCACCCTTCAAGATGAAACACGCTGTTAGTTTTAACTAAATTATCCAATACCTTTATTCTGTCTCTTTTGACCAACATATGGTCATGAAGTATTTCAAGATCATCCTTATATTTTGCATATTCTGAAATTTTGTTTTCTATCTCTTCATATTCCTTGTCAATACGGATAATATTCTTTTGTGCACTGTCTATGTTGCTATTAACAGTGTCTCTTAGTTCATTTAAAGAAACTTTTGAGAAGGCATATTGCTTAAGTACTTTAAAAACATTTTCCTCACAAGAATTATGATAAATCACAAGAATATAATCCTGCTGCTCGTCATTGCTTAATGTCTGAAGATAACTTTCAGGAGCTTCATTTAAGAGATCTTCTTTTAACGTACCTGAGCTTGAAGTATGGGGTATAATGCCTGTCATTATTGTAGTAGTTGTAGTTGAAGTCACATCAAGGGGAATAGTCAACTGCTTCCATGGCTTAAGGCTCAAAATTAGATTGTTGTTTTTATTTCTTTCTGATTTTAAGTATGAAAGCTGGTCATTATACTTGAGAATATCTTCAACGACAGTCGAAAGCTTATCTGTGTTTTGTAGCATTATGTTATATTCATTTGTGCTTACAGATCTTTTCGACGAAAAGAGACCTTTCTTTTTAGAGAAAAATTTAGAAAGATAGTCAATAGCCCATTCTATATTATTTATTTTGTCATCAAGTAGAGCAACTTCTTCGCTATTTCCATCCTGTACAACTAAATCCTTCCATTCATCAGAAGAAAGTCTTTCCGAGCTTTCGGTTATTTCCACAACCCCGATGTCCATAAGGGTATCAAGCAGTTTTTCCTTATCTGTTTCAAGGCCTATAAGAGAAAGTTTGCTCATTTTAACTATTGCCATAAATATTCACAACCCTTCTCGTTATTATCTCTACAGCATTGTCAAGCTTTTTGCGTGCATGGTTTTTAATTTCTTCACATTCTTTGTTTGTTTTTGCTTGTAACTTTTCGACTTCAGAGTTCGCATCTTTTTCAGCCTTTATAAGGATATCTTTTGCATCTTTCTCGGCATCTTCTATTGCCTGTTCCTGAAGTTTGTAGGATTGATTGTTAGCTTCAGAAAGTATTTGGCGGGAATCATCTAAAGACTGTCTTTGTATATCTTCAGCTTGATCTTCGGTTTGCTTTATAGATTTCAGTATTTCTAATGACACTTAATCACCACCTTGCAAATGTATTTATATTATTGCTTTAATTTAAGATTTGACTAAGGTTTATATTTTATTATCGGTAATTAAAAAAAAATAATTATACATATTATTTATAATTCTACATAGTGTATAAAAACATTCAGATAGTTCTGTAATGTTTATGATGCGTATGGATAATTTATCTAATATATTATCATTACAAAGGATTAATATCAAGCTTTTGTCAAATACTTTGTTAACATATATTATAAAAAACATTTGAAAATAAATAGTTGTTTTTAGTATAGGACATTAGATAAAAAAAAACAAACTAAGGATGAGGGGGCTAATGGATTTTACATAGCAAAAATCAATTATATAATATAGAATATATTAAAGCTTTTGGAGAGGCAAATCATAAAAAAATGCTTAAAAATGTGTTGAAATAATTGTAACTGAGCAAGGAAATATTGGCAATATCCGAAAGTGAAGACAAGGCAGCTAAAACAAGATAACATACCGCGGCGAAGGCTGTAATCAAGTAGAAAATTCAGCTGCAGTAAACAGAGGAATAAGGTCTTCTTAATCCAATAATCCTATTCCTCCGATGGTAAAAGTTTGCTATGTTTAGAGTCAAAATGCTTGTTATTAGGGGGAGCAATTAATATATACGGATCAATAGATGAATCCCCTTGAAACACCATACCTTTATCAATGTCATAAATCTCATAGATAATTATTTCTGGATAAATAGAGACTTCACTTTGCAAATATTCTTGTTTTGTAAGGCAAGAAACAATAGTAGTTTTTTCAATACTTGTGCCTTCTTCTATTGTTGCACTTGATTTTGAAAGAATTTCATTAGGGCAAATTAGCAACATCAGCATAAAGGATATCATAATTGTATAAGTAAATTTCATCTTTTTTTTCATATCTTTACACCTCCAAATATATTAGACTAATTAATAAGCAGAAAGTTCCAATTTTATATGAAAAAATTTTAAAAAGTAGATTGACAAAAATATAACAATGTTTTATAATGAAATTGTTAAATAATTAACGATGAAATCAAAACTATAAAATGCTCTTAATTAGGGTATTATTTTTAGCTAAGTGTGTTAAAAAAACAACAAACTTATAAGAGGTTAAATAGCAAATATAAAAAAGAAGTGTATTTAGGAGGTTATGATTATGAAAGAAGCTGTTAAGGAAAAAGACAAGGCAGTTGATGTTAAAAAAGAAATTGAAAAGCTAGTGGATAAAGCACAAGGTGCACTAGATAATTTTATGGGGTTTGACCAGGCTAAGATAGACAACATAGTTAAGGAAATGGCTATGGCAGGGTTAGATGAGCATATGAGGCTTGCGAGGCTGGCTATTGATGAGACTGACAGAGGTATATATGAAGACAAGACGATTAAGAATATGTTTGCAACTGAATATGTGTATCACAGCATAAAATATGATAAAACTGTTGGGGTAATTAGCGAAAATGATTTTGAAGATTATGTTGAAGTAGCAGAGCCTGTAGGAATTGTTGCCGCTGTTACTCCTGTTACAAATCCTACATCAACTACCATGTTTAAAGCTTTAATTGCTATTAAGACAAGAAATCCTATTATATTTGCATTTCACCCTTCAGCTCAGAAGTGCAGTGCTGAAGCTGCAAGAATTGTAAGGGATGCTGCTATTAGTGCTGGTGCTCCGGAAAATTGTATTCAATGGATTGAACATCCCTCCATCGAAGCAACTCAACTACTTATGAATCATCATAAAGTAGCAATGGTTCTTGCTACAGGCGGTGCAGGAATGGTTCAGGCAGCTTACAGCACTGGTAAACCTGCCCTTGGTGTTGGTCCTGGTAATGTTCCATGTTATATTGAGAAGACTGTTGATGTAAAAAGAGCAGCAACCGATCTTATAATGTCAAAGACCTTTGACAACGGAATGATATGTGCATCGGAGCAGGCAGTTATCGTCGACAAGGTTATTAGTAAAGAGTTTGAAAAATTTATGAAAGAAAATAAATGTTATTTCTTAAATGAAGAAGAAACCAAAAAGCTTGAAAAGACAGCAATTGATGAAATAAAATGTGCTATGAATCCAGATGTTGTAGGGCAAGCTCCTTACAAGATTGCAAAAATGGCAGGTTTTGAGGTAGCAGAAGATACTAAGATTTTGATTGCGAAGCTCAACGGAGTAGGTCCTAAATATCCTCTCTCGAGGGAGAAGCTCAGCCCTATTCTAGCATATTATATTGTGGATGGTTGGGAACAAGGAATAAAGCTTGCCGAAGAGATGGTCGAGTTTGGCGGTCTTGGACACTCTGCTGTAATTCATTCTGAAGATGAGAAGGTAATAGAAGAATTTGCAACAAGAATTAAGGCAGGAAGATTAATTATTAATTCTCCTTCGACTCATGGTGCTATTGGGGACATTTATAACACAAATATGCCTTCTTTGACATTAGGTTGTGGATCTTTCGGGAAAAACTCCACTACAGCAAACGTTTCTGCTGTCAATTTAATAAACAAAAAGAGAGTGGCGAGGAGAAGAGTTAATATGCAGTGGTTCAAAATTCCTGAAAAGATATATTTCCAATTTGATTCAACTCAATACCTTGAGAAGATGCCTAATATATCAAGAGCATTTATTGTCACAGACCCTTACATGATTAAATTAGGTTATGTGGATAGAATTTTGTACTATTTAAGAAAGAGACATGACTATGTACACTGTGAGATATTCTCGGAAGTTGAGCCTGATCCATCTGTTGATACAGTAATGAGAGGCTGTGATATGATGAAAAAATTCCAGCCTGACGTTATTATAGCACTAGGCGGAGGGTCGGCAATTGATGCGGCAAAGGGAATGTGGCTCTATTTTGAAAATCCCGAAACTGACTTCGATGCTTTAAGACTTAAATTCATGGATATAAGAAAGAGGGTATTCAAATTCCCTAAACTCGGTAAAAAGTCCAAGTTTGTTGCAATCCCCACTACTTCGGGGACAGGTTCGGAAGTTACATCCTTTGCAGTAATTACCGACAAGACAAATAATACTAAGTATCCTCTTGCTGATTATGAGCTTACACCAGATGTTGCCATAATTGACCCCGAATTTGTTATGACAGTTCCTCCAGCAGTTACTGCAGACACTGGTTTGGATGTTTTGACCCATGCGATAGAAGCTTATGTATCAGTGCTTGCTTCAGACTTTACAGATGGACTTGCGATTAAAGCTATACAGCTGGTTTTTGAATATTTGCCAAAAGCATATAAAAACGGAAATGATAAATTAGCAAGGGAAAAAATGCACAATGCTTCATGTATAGCCGGTATGGCGTTTACAAACGCATTTTTAGGTATAAACCATAGTCTTGCACATAAGTTAGGGGGCGAATTCAATATTCCTCATGGTAGAGCGAATGCAATACTTTTACCGCATGTAATAGAATATAATGCTTCAAAACCGAGCAAATTTGTATCCTTCCCGAAATATGAAACCTTTATTGCAGATAAGAGATACGCAGAGATAGCAAAAGCTTTAGAGCTTCCAGCTTCTACTGTGGAAGAGGGTGTGAAAAGCCTCGTAAAAGCAGTTAGAAATTTGATGAAGGAAGTCAATATACCAATGACAATAGCTGAGTGCAAGGTTAATAAGAAGGAATTCCTAGCAAAGGTTCCAATGCTTGCAGATAAAGCTTTTGAAGACCAATGCACCAATGCCAACCCTAGATTACCATTGGTTAAGGAGCTTGAGGAGATATACATTAAAGCGTTTGGCGAATAATGTTCCTTATAGTGGTAGTTTATATAGCTGGAGCAAAGTTAAATACTTTAGCTCCGGTTTTTTTGCCTAAGAAAGTACAGCTCACAAATGTGCACTTGTGAGGTGGGGACTACCTAATATACTAAAAAGCCCTTCTAAACAACCCCACTAATTTCGTGTATCACTACATGTTTCAATCTTAATTTACTTATTAGGTTTTAATCTACTACGACTTAATTTCTCTGCCCTATATATTCTGTAGGCATTCTTTATTGTAACCGTCAAAGCAGCATAAACTGGTACTATTATCAATAGGCCTACAAAACCATATAAAGCGGATCCTATCATAAGGAGTAAAATAACAGTAACAGGATGCACGTTAAGTTTTTGTTTCATAATCTGCGGGGCTATAAAGTTTCCATCTATCTGTTGTACTATTGTTTGTAAGAGAAAAACTTTTAAAGCCATCCATGGGTTCATAGTAAGTGCAACAAAAATAGCAGGGATAATACCAATGTATGGGCCAAAGAAGGGTATTATTGCAGTAACTGTTACGAAAACTGACAATATCAAAGGGTATTTTATTCCAATTATCAAATAACCTAAATACATTAAAATACCGTCAGCTAAAGCCACAGTCATTTGTCCTACGAGGTAGGAAGAAAGTGCTTTGTCTATATCACTTAATACTTTTTGTGCATCAGTGGCATATTTTTTAGGTAGTAGAGCTATCAATTTTTTGCTGAATTCTTCATCATCTTTAAGGAAGTAAAAAAGTATAAAGGGAATCATTAGAACTATTGTGCTAATATTTGTAACGGTGGAGACAACACTCATAAAGAATCTTTTGGAATTATTCATCAACGAGTCTAAAAGCTGAAGACCCCTTTCTTTTAATTCTTCTAGAGGCAAGGATTCCACAATGTTATTATCAAAAAAAGTACTATTTGAGAATAGGGAAATATCGAAGTTTTTATACAAAAGATTCATAAGAGAATTAAATTGTTCAACTACTATGACACCTATGTTTGCACCAATTAGAACTATGAGGATTATTGAAAGTACAAAGGAAAGAACAATGGAAATAGTTTTTGGTATCTTAATTTTTTGAAAAAATCTAACAACAGGTCTTAAAATGTAATAGAGTATAATTGATGCAAGAATTGGTGCAAATATAGCTGCTATTAGTTTTTTGAAGGGTGAAAGGAAGAAGTCGATTTTTCCAAACATAAATATTATGAGCAAAGTGAGAAGTATACCAGTTCCGTACTTGAAAAATTTATGGTTGAACCACATACTCTAATTACCTCCAATGAGAAATGATAATTAACATAAGTTTAGTATATACCAGTACAATATAGAATAAAAGTATTTATAATTCAAAATTTAATAGTATTTAAGACCTTTGAGCATTATTATTTGTCATTGCAGTGATATATTACATTCATATAGATTCACTATTAGTGCATATTTTTGCACACTCTCACATTTTAAATCCTGTTTTAAAATTTCAAAAGTAATGGTATTATATATATAATGTTTTGATACTTAAACAAAGGGGATGTATATGTTAAAAATCGGATTTTTAGGACCTAAAGGAACTTTTTCACAGGAAGCACTGCTAGAGTACAAAAAAGGTGAAAAAGATTTTGTTGAATGTGCATATAACACATTTGCAGAAATTATATACGCAGTAAATAAGGATGAGATTGATGAGGGAATTGTTCCTATTGAAAATTCATTAGAAGGAGCTGTGAGTGCGACACTTGACACACTTGCAACTGATGTTGATCTTAAGATAAAAGGAGAAATAGCCATTGAGGTTAAACAAAACCTTTTAGTAAGAAAAGGGACAAATATTCAAAGTATTAAGCATATTCTTTCTCATCCTCAGCCTATAGGACAATGTAGAAATTATCTCGAAAGAAATTTTAATGATGCAGAGATAAGATTTACATATAGCACTGCAGAAGCTGCAAGAGAGATTTCCGAGTGTAAATTCAATATGGCAGCAATAGGTTCTGTTACTGCTGCAGAGGTATATGGATTAGATATTATTGCGGAAGGTATTCAAGATTGTAGGAATAACTTTACGCGTTTTATAGTGGTGTCAAAGACAGCTGCCAATAAAGCTGTGATGAATAAGACTTCGATAGTATTTTCAACAGAAGATAAGCCTGGAAGTCTCTATAGAATATTGGATATATTTAGTCTTTGGGATATAAATATGACTAGAATCGAATCAAGACCTGCTAAGGATAGGCTTGGAAAATACATATTTTTTGTAGATTTAGAAGGACATGTTGAGGATGAGGATGTAAGAGATGCTCTGACTATGGTACAAAGAAAATCATCTTTTTATAAGTTTTTAGGTTCTTATCCCGAGTTTGTTGTGAGGGTAGTATAATGTTTTTTTGGGAAATTTCACATTTCAAAAACATTAGTGTTATAATATATGGCACATGTTATTTATTATTAATAATACTAATGGAGTGGTTTTATGGCTTTATTCGATAAAGAGATCGACATAACTAGGAATATAAAGATAATTGAATGGCTTAAAGGTGAGATTCTGACAGATGTTGCAAACCTTTTTAGAGTTTTGGTAAATGGAGCTAAGGAAGAGGTGCATGAATCAGTTTCGGATACTTTGGCAAATATAATTTTGATATGTTATTTGTTAGGAAGACGTTTAGGTATAAGCTATAATTCAATCGAACTAAAAATTGAGAATAAGGTTAAACTTGGTTTGATTGAAAACCATGATGTGGAAAAGCATTATGGTGACTTATCCGAACTCTCAAGGCATTTAAACAGCTCAAGGATAAAGAACAATAAATAGACCAACCTATACAGGGAGAAAGCATTATGGATAATAAAAAGCCTTCAGGAATTTTTATTCCAAAGGCGGGTTTTTACCTATGGGCGATATTTATACTTCTAGTTGTTATAGCCTTTTTAGATTATCGAATTGGCATACCCGGCTTTGTAATATTAATTTTTCTGGTGTATTATAATTACAGATCTAATTATATAAGAAATAAGGAAATTACTCGATACATAGAAAACCTTACTTTTAATATAGATAGAGCAACTAAAGATACATTGCTAAATTTCCCAATGCCTTTAGTGTTGGTTGAGATTGATGGGACTATTATATGGTATAATTCATCTTCGAAGGAGATATTTGGGGGTGCAGAGGTTTTAGAGAAAACTATACACTCTTTTGTGAAAGAGCGAGCTCTTGAGAATATTGAAAATAGTCAAAACAATTTTTCGAAGGAAATTGACATTGAAAATAGGCATTTCACTGTGTTGGGAAATTATGTAAAAGTAGATAAGAAAATTGATGAGGACGGCTTTATACTTCTTTTATATTTTATCGACAATACTGAGCTTATAAATATGAAAAAGAGGTACAATGAAGAAAAAGTTACTATAGGGATTATTGTTATCGACAATTATGATGATTTGATGCAAAGTACCGAAGATGCTAAGCGACCTCTAATTTTAGCTGAAATTGATACAAAGATAAACCAATGGATGAAAAATACCAGTGGTATCATTAAAAAGTATGAAAGAGACCGATACCTTATTATTTTTGAATACAAACATATGAGAGAATTTGAAGATAAAAAATTTGGTCTTTTAGATAGTGTGAAGGAAATTAATCATGGGAATAAAATTCCCGTGACTCTTAGCATTGGATTTGGCTTAAATGGTAGCTCTCTTTGGGACAACTTCAAATATGCCAGTGCCTCTATCGATATCGCGTTAGGTAGAGGAGGGGATCAAGTTGTTATAAAGGATAGCAAGGATTTTACTTTCTACGGAGGCAATTCTAGAGAACTTGAAAAGAGGACAAGGGTTAAGGCAAGGGTTATTGCATATGCTTTAAGAGAGTTGATTGACCAAGCATCAAATGTTATGATAATGGGGCACAAGAATTGTGATATTGACTGTCTTGGTGCTGCAATAGGAATCTACAGGATGGCAAAGAATCGTAAAAAGGAAGTATATATAGTACTAAATAGCTCAAACCCTACAATAGATAAGTTTGTTTCAAAGATTGAGAAAAGTAATGAGTATGAAAATATTTTTATAGCTACTACCGATGCTTTAGATAAGGCAAACAAGAATACTTTGCTGATAATTGTAGATACTCACAGACCTAAATATACTGAAGCACCCGATTTGATAAGATATACTGATCAAATTGTAGTAATCGATCATCACCGAAGAGGAGCAGATTATTTGCAAGAGGCAGTTCTTACATATCACGAGACCTATGCTTCCTCTACCTGTGAGCTTGTAACAGAAATTCTACAATATATTGAAGAAAAAATAAAATTAAAGCCTATAGAAGCAGAAGCTTTATATGCGGGAATTGTAGTGGATACAAAAAACTTTACCTTCAAAACCGGTGTCAGAACTTTTGAAGCTGCTGCCTTTTTAAGAAGGCAGGGTGTTGATACTGTGACGGTAAAGCAGTTATTCCAAAATGATATAGATACTTATATTAATGTGTCTAACACTGTTAAAGACGCAGAAATTTTTATGGAAAATATAGCAGTTTCGCTATGTTCTCCAATCGTTAAGAATTGTACATTAATTTCTGCTCAAGCTGCAGATCAGCTGGTGAATCTTTCGGGTGTAAAAGCAGCTTTTGTAATGAGCGTTGTTAGTGGAGGCATCTCTATTAGCGGTAGGTCATCTGGCGATGTAAATGTACAGATGATACTAGAAAAGCTTGGAGGTGGAGGTCATATGACGGTTGCTGGAGCTCAGTTACAAGGTGTATCTGTGGAGGAAGCCAAAAAGCAGCTAAAAGATGCCATAATGGAATATATGGAAGACTATAAAAAAGAAGAACCCTAATTTACGAAATCTATTATAGAAGGAGAGATACAAATGAAACTTATTTTAAAAGCTGATGTAAAGGGATTAGGAAAAAAGGAAAGTATGGTGGATGTTAGTGACGGTTATGCGAGGAACTTTTTGATTCCTAGGGGTTTAGCAGTTGAAGCAAGTTCTTCAAACATAAATGTTATGAATACTAAGAAAGAAGCCGAAAAGAATAAAAAGGAAAAGGAATTGCAACAGGCAAAGGATTTAGCCGAAAAAATAAAAGCTATAACCGTTGTGTTTAAAACTAAGGCAGGAGAAAGCGGAAAACTTTTCGGTTCAATAACAAGCAAGGATGTTGCAGATAAATTATTGCAGGATCATAAACTTGACATAGATAAAAAGAAAATAAGTATGCCCGATGCTTTAAAGGCATTAGGTTCATATGAAGCAGAAGTTAAGCTTTATCCAGGAGTAACGGGAAAGCTATCAATAAAAGTTGAACAGGAGTAATAGGTAAACATGGATATAGGTTCATTAGGTAGAATACCTCCTCAGAATGTAGAGGCAGAGCAATCTGTCTTAGGAGCGATACTTCTTGATAAAGAAGTGCTGACAAATGTGACAGAAATAGTTAAAAGTCAGGACTTTTACAGGGATGACCATAAAGAAATATTTGAGGCAATCATAGATCTTTATGAAAAAGCAGAACCTATAGATCTTATTACTGTAGCCGAACGACTTAAATTAAGAGGGACACTAGATAGTGTTGGTGGTCTAGAATACCTTACAAATCTTGCTAATGTAGTACCTACAACAGCAAATGCCAAGCACTATGCAAAAATAGTTGAGGAAAAGGCTATTTTAAGAAATCTGATCAAGGTCTCATCAAATATTGTGAATATGGGGTATGAAGCTTCGGAAGAAGTTGCATATGTATTGGATAGGGCAGAGAAAGGCATATTTGATCTGTTGCAAGATAGAAATACTCAAGGTTTTGTTCCTATTAAAGATGTTTTGGTGGATGCTTTTAACAGGCTTGAGGAACTATACAATAGCAAGGGTCATATTACAGGTATCCCTACTGGATTTGCTGATTTAGATTATAAAACGGCCGGGCTTCATAATTCGGACTTGATTCTTATCGCGGCAAGGCCTGCAATGGGTAAGACAGCTTTTGCCCTTAATATTGCTCAGCATGCTGCTATACATTCTAAAGTTCCAGTAGCCATATTTAGTCTCGAAATGTCTAGAGAACAGTTGGTAAATAGAATGCTTGCTTGTGAAGCAATGGTTGACAGCCAGAGAATGAGAACCGGTAAATTAGAAGACAGTGACTGGCAAAAGGTGGCAAGAGCTTTAGGACCTTTATCCGAGGCACCAATATATATAGATGATACGCCAGGTACAACCATTATGGAGATTAGAGCAAAATGTAGGCGGTTAAAGATTGAAAAAAATCTAGGTCTTGTAGTTATTGACTATCTTCAGCTTATGCAAGGTAAGGGTGGAGGGAAATCAGATAACCGTCAACAAGAAATATCAGAAATTTCAAGATCCTTAAAAATTCTTGCGAAGGAAATTAATGTTCCCGTAATTACACTTTCGCAGCTTAGTCGTGCTCCGGAACAAAGGCAAGATCATAGACCGATACTTAGTGACCTTAGAGAATCGGGGGCAATTGAGCAGGACGCTGATATAGTTATGTTTCTCTACAGGGACGATTATTACAATCCCGATACAGAAAAAAAGAATGTTGCTGAGGCCATTATTGCCAAGCACAGAGCTGGCTCTACGGGTACAGTTGAGCTTGCATGGCTTGGGCAATACACGAAATTTGCTAATTTAGAGAAATTTAGGGAATAGTTTAATGTATATAGTGTAATATAATAGGTTTAAGCTAATTCAATACAGCTATAAGAAGACTTTATTTGAATGTGATTATCAAAGTTAAGTGATTCTAAAAGAAAGACTGATCAATGGGTGTAATAATTATGATAACAAAGGTTTTGAAAACAATTAAGAAAAATGGCATTATAAAAAGGGGTGACAGTATAGTAGTAGGTGTGTCAGGGGGACCTGATTCGGTATGCCTACTTCATATCCTATCGGACTTAAAAAAGGACTTAAATTTAAAGTTAGTAGCAGTCCATATAAATCATATGCTCAGGGGCAGCGAGTCCAATAGAGATGAAGATTTTGTAAAAAAACTCTGTGAAGATTTAAATATAGAATTTAAGTCTATGCGTATAGATATAAATAAAATATCTAAAGAGAAAGGTATTTCTTTAGAAGAGGCAGGTAGAGAAGAAAGGTACAAAAACTTTGGAATTATTGCTGACAGCATAGGGGCTGATAAAATTGCGGTGGCACATAACAAAAATGATCAAGCAGAAACTGTTCTTATGAATATTATAAGAGGAGCAGGATTTGATGGACTTAAGGGTATGGATTACATCCGAGGACGCATCATAAGACCACTTTTAGATATTGAAAGAAGTGAGATAGATGCTTATATACTTGAAAAAAAAATCGATACAGTTACTGATAGCTCTAATTTCGAAACTATATATGCTAGGAACAAGATTAGATTAGAAGTTATTCCAAATATAGATAAGCTTTTTGGATCTAATTTAGTAAAGAGTATTGATAGAATGAATAGACTTATTAAAGACGATATAGATTTTATTGACAGTAAGGCAAAAAAATCATATTTTAATGCTGTTTTGAAAAAAGAGAATGAAGAAGTTGAACTCTTATTAGGTAAGATGAAGAGGATGCATATTGCACTTAAGAGAAGAGTTATAAGGAAGGCAATTTGCGAAGTTAGAGGAAATGTTAAGGGAATTGAAAGTGTACACATTGAAAGTGTTTTAGATATGATAAATGGAGGAAGAGTTGGTTCTAGAGTTGATCTCCCCGGAATTAAGATCAGAAGAACTTATGAAAGTATAAGGTTTTATAAAACACAAACACAACCGGATTCTTTTGATTTTGAAGCTAATATAAATATGCCGGGATCCACGGAATTAGGAGATGGAAAGCATTTAATTGAGGCTAAGCTTATTTCCGATTATAAGGTTAGCGACTATAAATGGTTAAACGCAAGAGCTTTAACTCAGTTTTTTGATTATGACAAGGTGTGTGAGGGAATAAATATAAGAAAGAGAAAAGAAGGAGATATCTTCAAACCTATAAATTCCAACGGTACAAAAAAGCTAAAAGAGTACTTTATAGATAAAAAAATACCAAGAGAAATGAGAGATAATATCCCTTTAATTGCTAAGGAACGTGAAATCATTTGGATTATTGGGTATAAAATAAGTGATAAATTTAAAGTAACTGAAAATACTAAAAGAGTATTAAAATTAAGTTATAAATCCAATTTGCAGGACAATTAAGAATGGGAGGAACCTTATGTTAGGGGATATTCAAGAAATTTTGGTCACCAAAGAGGCATTAGAGGAAAAAGTGAAAGAACTTGGAAAAAGGATCTCTAGTGATTATAAGGGTAAAGAGTTGGTATTAATAGGAGTATTAAAGGGAGGGGTAGTATTCTTTTCTGATCTCATAAGGCACATAACTATTCCTATAGAAATGGACTTTATTTCGGTATCAAGTTATGGCGATTCAACTAAGTCTTCAGGGGTTGTCAGAATAATTAAGGATGTAGATATAGATATAAGTCATAAGCATGTACTTATAGTTGAAGATCTTGTGGATACGGGTCTTACGTTGAGATATATTAAAGATTTGTTTGAGGACAGAGGACCTGTCGATGTAAAGGTATGTACTGCTCTTGATAAGCCGTCAAGGCGTCAGGTGGAAGTGCCTTTAGAGTATAATGGCATAACTATACCTGACAAATTTGTTGTAGGCTATGGGCTTGATTTTAGAGGTAAATATAGAAATTTGCCCGAAGTCTGTGTATTGAAAGAGAGTATATACAATGATGGGGAAGGCTAGTTAAGTTTTTTCGTTAATTTTAAAGGTTTATTGTGTTTTAACTCGTGTTATGTTAATATAATGTAAATATATATATTGGCAGAGATATACTGTTATTTATAGATATGCGAAATAAGGAGGGAGCTATTTGAAATACTTCAAAAACATAAGCATATATATAGTATTATTTGTGATAATATTACTATTTGTTGCAGTGGTTACAAACAATGCGGGACCAGAAGTAAAAAGTTACTCTTATCTCTTACAACAAGCTCAGAATAAAAATGTTAAAGAGATTAAACTTGAAGGAAACAAAGCTGATGTAGCACTTATTAGTGGCGAAAAAGGGAAAGATAAGTGTATTGTATATATACCTAATATAGAATCTTTAATGAGTGAATTGCAAGAGCCTATTAGGGCTAATGAGATTGAGTTCAAATTCGAGCCGGAGCCTACGGTTCCATGGTGGTTGGCAATAATACCTCCCTTTGGCTTGATTCTTATATTTGTGTTGTTTTGGGTCTTTTTCCTTCAGCAGTCGCAAGGTGGAGGCGGAAGCAGGGTCATGTCTTTTGGGAAAAGTAGAGCTAAGATGACCATAGACGACAAAAAGAAGATTACCTTTAATGACGTAGCTGGAGCAGACGAGGAAAAAGAAGAGCTTCAAGAAATTGTTGAGTTTTTGAAGCAGCCTAAGAAATTTGTTGAATTAGGGGCTAGAATTCCTAAAGGAGTTTTGCTCGTAGGACCTCCTGGTACAGGTAAGACTTTGCTTGCAAAAGCTGTTTCAGGAGAGGCTGGAGTTCCTTTCTTTACAATAAGTGGTTCCGATTTTGTTGAGATGTTTGTCGGAGTTGGTGCTTCAAGGGTAAGAGATCTCTTTGATCAGGCAAAAAAGAATTCTCCTTGTATCGTATTTATAGACGAAATAGATGCAGTTGGTAGACACAGAGGAGCCGGTCTTGGAGGCGGTCATGATGAGCGTGAGCAAACCTTGAATCAGCTTCTTGTTGAGATGGATGGATTTGGTGTAAATGAAGGTGTTATTATACTTGCAGCAACAAACAGACCAGACATATTGGATCCGGCACTCTTAAGACCAGGAAGGTTTGACAGAAGGGTTGTTGTTGGGTTGCCTGATATCAAGGGAAGAGAAGAGATATTGAAGGTGCATGCAAGAGGGAAGCCGTTTGCAGATGATGTAAAGCTTGATGACCTTGCTAAGACTACACCGGGCTTTACCGGAGCGGATCTTGAAAACCTGTTGAATGAAGCGGCTCTGCTTGCTGCTAGAAAAGAAAAGACAAATATAACAATGGCAGAAATAAAAGAAGCGGTATTTAAGGTTGTAATGGGTCCTGAAAAGAAAAGTAGGGTAATGAGTGACGAAGCAAAGAAACTTACTGCATATCATGAAGCAGGCCACGCTTTAGCGGTTAAGCTCGTTTCAACTACTGATACGGTAGACAGAATATCTATTATCCCAGCAGGAATGGCAGGAGGATACACTTCCTTCAAGCCGGATGAAGATAGAAATTACAGGACAAAGGCACATTTGCTTGAAAGTATCGTTATAGCGTTAGGAGGCAGGGCAGCTGAAGAATTGGTACTTGGTGAAATTAGTACGGGAGCATCTGGTGACCTTAAACAGGCAAATGGCGTAGCAAGAGGCATGATTACGAAATATGGTATGAGTGAGAAGCTTGGAAATATGATATTTGGCAATGAGAATGAGGAAGTTTTCATTGGAAGAGATTTTGCACAAGCTAGGAACTACAGTGAAGAAATAGCTGCTCAGATAGATAGAGAAGTAAAAGGAATTATTGATAGTTGCTATGACAAGACTCTTAAATTATTAAAAGAAAACATTAATAAGCTTCACGCTGTTGCTAATGCTTTGATAGAAAAAGAAAAGCTTGAGGGACACGAATTTGAAGAACTTTTTGCAGGTGCATAAGATGATGTAATGATTTTGCATTATTAAGGGATAGCATAACTGCTATTCCTTTTTAGTTATGCTCCTTGGAGTTGCGTGAAAGGAGCAGAAACAAGGGGGCTCGATATCCCGTGGTTTTTATTCTATTATTTATAGTAGGTAGGAGATGCTTTCTTGATATTTTGGGAAATCTTCTAAATAACTCTTTATTGTAAGATGATTATTTGATATAATAGCAAATACTTCGTAGTTTATTTCCATCAGTCTATAGAGATTATTTTCATGGTATGCTTACCTTAGAACATCATAAATACTATAACACATTAAAATTTCTTTTAGAATGGCTAATAGATAGTGCCTGTGTTTTTAGCAGTATTTATTTGATAATGCTAAGAACACAAGATGCTTAAGTTTAGACATCAAACAATGGACATTATTAAAGGTATTCATGAAACATGAAGATATCTACTTTGATTGCAGCTTTAGCTGCGAAATGCTATTAAATAAATTTTTAGAGGTAAAAAGGACATGAAAGATATAAACATAAAGGTTGGATTAACAGCAGCAATTGAGACAAAAGTATTTAATAAAAGTTCTGCCGAGGAAATGGGTAGTGGAAATCTTGACGTATATGCGACACCTGCAATGATAAGTCTTATGGAACGTTCTGCATTATCAGCAGTTTCGTTGCATCTGCCAAAGGGCTATACAACAGTGGGCACATCAGTCAATATAAAGCATATGGCAGCTACACCTATAGGAATGAAAGTAAGGGCTATTGCAGAACTTGTTTCTATAGAAGGAAGGAAGTTGACATTTAAAATAGAGGCTTATGATTCTAGAGAGAAAATTGGTGAGGGTCAACATGAGCGATATATTGTTGAATCCGCCAAATTTAGAGAAAAAGTATATGGAAAACTTAATTTGTGAAATAAAAAGGAGAGTTAAAAGTTCGATGGGGAAGTATTCAGGATTTAAAGATGTAAATGATAGGGAAATATATACGGGTATGCTGTGCGAAGATACTGTAAACTTTAGCACTGTTGTTATTAAGGAGATTGAAGGGCGTTTTTTTGCAGTTACCAATGGTTTTAAGCCGGAACCATTAGAGGAAATATCTGAAGGATTGCGGATTATAAAATAATTATTTATTCTTAGTATAATTTATTGACTAAATGCTATGTATATGATAGATTATAAGCTGACAAAATAATACAGCGTTAGCCTTATCAAGAGAGGTGGAGGGAAGGGCCCTATGAAACCCGGCAACCGGCATAAAGTATCGGTGCCAATTCCTACAGGATTAATGTCCTGACAGATGAGGAGAGAAATGAAACCCTCTTCTTGACGAACGAGGTTTTTTCTTTTCATGGCGGACTATATTTTTAAGGAGGATTAATAAATGTCAAAAAAGCTATTTACTTCTGAATCGGTTACTGAGGGGCATCCTGATAAAATATGCGATCAAATTTCTGATGCTGTTTTAGATGCAATATACTCTGAAGACCCTATGGCTAGGGTGGCATGTGAGACATCGGTTACTACAGGACTTGTTTTAGTGGCTGGAGAGATTACAACACGTTGTTATGTTGATATACCGAAAATTGTTAGGAATACTATTCGTGAAATAGGATATGACAGAGCAAAATATGGTTTTGACTCAGATACTTGTGCTGTATTGACTTCAATTGACGAGCAATCTCCGGATATTGCAATGGGCGTAGACAAAGCTTTTGAAGCTAAACAAGGTGAAATGTCAGAAGCTGAAATAGAGGCAATTGGTGCAGGGGATCAAGGGATGATGTTTGGATATGCATGTGATGAGACTGAGGAATTAATGCCTATGCCTATTTCACTTGCTCACAAACTTACAAAAAAGCTTGCAGATGTCAGGAAAGACGGAACATTAGATTACTTGAGACCAGACGGTAAATCTCAGGTAACTGTAGAATATGATGGAGACAAGCCTGTTAGAGTTGAAACGGTTGTTATTTCAACTCAACATGGTCCTGAGGTTGACCATGAGACCATTGAAAAGGATATACTTGAGCATGTAATTAAGCCTGTGATTCCTGAAAACTTGCTTGATAGTAAAACAAAATATTTTATCAATCCTACTGGAAGATTTGTTGTAGGTGGACCTCAAGGGGATTCAGGGCTTACAGGTAGGAAAATAATTGTTGATACGTACGGAGGATATGCAAGACACGGTGGTGGTGCTTTTTCAGGAAAGGATCCAACAAAGGTTGACCGTTCCGCAGCTTATGCATCTAGATATGTGGCTAAAAACATTGTAGCTGCTGGACTTGCAAAAAAATGTGAAGTACAGTTGGCTTATGCAATAGGTGTTGCAAAACCTGTATCAGTGAGAGTAGATACTTTTGGAACTGGTTCAATTTCTGAAGAAAAGATAGAGATGCTTGTAGAAAAGCATTTTGACTTAAGACCAGCAGCAATAATAAAAAGTCTTGATTTGAGAAGACCTATATATAAACAGACAGCAGCGTACGGACACTTTGGAAGAAATGATCTTGATCTGCCTTGGGAAAAGACTGATAAGGCAGAGGATTTGAAAAGGGAAGCAAAAGAATTATAAAATTTATTGATAGAAGAGAGAAGTGGCAAAAGCTACTTCTCTCTTCTTCTTTTATTTTAAGAAGGAGTAGCAGTAAAGCTAAACATTTCATAGACTAAATAGGAGGTGTTTGGCATGATGAAAACAATTTTTGAAATTGTGGTGTGTATGTTTGCTACCTATGGTTTTATAGGGTTTTTGCACGAGATATTGCTAACCATTAAACATAATATGAAATACAAAACCTCAATGGTTAAATTAGTTTTAATTGTTAAGAATCAAGGAGAAATTATTGAGGGTGTGCTCAGAAACATTCTTCAAAGAGACTTTATTAGAAAACTCATGCCTGGTGGTAGGCTTATAGTACTTGATATGGGTTCAAACGATGACACCATTGATATTCTAAGGAAATTAGAAAAGGATTTTGAGTGTATTCAAGTTCTGAAAAAATCGGAAAAGGAAGGTCTGTTTAAATCTTTTGATGAATGCGAAGAGCAGGAGATTGGAGTGGAGCATATAGGAAGAAAGGTATAATGTTGGCATACATAAATGTAGTTCCTTATTCTTTTAAAAACTAACTATTTGATATATACTTAATTAGGTGATTCCAAAAAAATAACTGGTCAATGGGTGTTTCAAAAAAGTTGATTTTCAAAGAATAAGGTGTTAATATTGATAACTTTTGAAGGAATTATTGAGGAAATTATTTTTACAAATGAAATAAACGGCTATACTGTTTGTGAACTCAAAGGCGAAAAGGATACCATAACTGCTGTTGGTTTTATGCCCTTTATAAATGTTGGAGAGATGCTGAAGGTTTCAGGGAATTGGGTGATACATCCCGATTATGGGGAGCAGCTCAAGGTCGAAATCTATGAAAAAATGCTCCCAAAAACTCTTGAGGCCTTAGAGGCGTATCTAGCATCAGGATTTATAAAAGGAGTAGGTCCGGCAAGTGCAAAAAAGATTGTTAAAAAATTCGGGGAAGATACTATGAACATTATAGAGCTTCATCCCGAAAAATTGTCTGAAATAAAGGGTATAAATCATGAAAAGGCACTGAGAATAGGACAAGCTTTTTATGAGCAGAAAGAACTGCGGAATGTAGTAATGTTTTTTCAGGAATATGGTATCAGCCCCACATACTGTGCAAAAATATATCAAATTTATGGTAAGGATACTATCGAGGAAATAAGAAATAATCCATACAAACTATCCGATGAAGCTATTGGAATTAGTTTTAAGACTTCTGACAGGATCGCTAAAGCTCTCGGTATAGACCCAAAATCAAAATTTAGAATTTGTTGTGGCGTAAAATATGTTTTGTCTAATATTGCTATGGATGGGCATACTTTTGTGGAAGATGACAAATTGAAAGAGTATACCTCCAAATTGCTTGATGTTGATATAGATAATATAAATGATGCATTAATCACCCTGTTGATAGATAAATCTATATATATAGAAAGAACAGATACTTCTTCAAGAATATATTTGACTCCATTTTACAATGCTGAAGCAGGCGTTGCAAGAAAGCTTGCACAACTTTCAAGCATGAAGTTTAAAGGTGATATAAGCGATTTTGATGAAAAGATATTACAAGTTCAAAATAGAGAGGGAATTGTGCTTGCACAAAATCAAAAGGATGCAGTAAAAGAAGCTTTGACGAGTGGTGTGCTAATTATTACGGGAGGTCCTGGTACAGGTAAGACTACAATTATTAAAAGTATAATTAATCTGTTAACCAATGAGGGTTATGATGTTTTGTTGGCAGCACCTACGGGTAGAGCTGCAAAAAGGATGACGGAGGCAACAGGGTTTGAAGCTAAGACTATCCACAGGCTTTTAGAGATAGGTTATACATCAAAGGAAGAAGATTTGGTGTTTGGAAGGAATGAGGATAATCCTGTAGATGCCGATGTTGTTATTATAGATGAAATGTCAATGGTGGATATACTTCTAATGAACCATTTACTAAAAGCGATAGAACTAGGTACAAGATTAATTTTAGTAGGTGATGTGGATCAGTTGCCTTCAGTGGGTCCAGGAAAGGTCTTACAGGACTTAATAAATAGCGAAATAATTAAGACTGTTAAGTTAACAGAAATTTTTAGGCAGGCTGAAGAAAGTCTTATAATTGTAAATGCACATAGGATTAATAATGGACAAAAGCCTGCACTAAATGATAGGGACAAGGACTTTTTCTTTGTAAAAAGGAACTTTTCAGAAGATATATTAAAAACTGTTGTTGACCTTTGTGCAAGAAGGATACCCTGCACTTATGGTTTTGACCCTATGAGGGAGATTCAGGTACTTACTCCTGTAAGGAAGGGACCTATAGGTGTTGGAAGTCTCAATGCCGAACTTCAGTCTTTACTTAATCCAAAGGATAAAAGTAAAAAGGAAAAGATTTATAGGGATTTTATTTTCCGAGAAGGCGATAGAGTGATGCAGGTAAAGAATAACTACAACCTAAGATGGCAAAAAGATGACAGTGAAGGTACCGAAGGTGCTGGAGTTTTTAACGGTGATACAGGAGTAATTAGTGAAATAGACGATGAAGAACAAAAAATAGTCGTATCTTTTGACGATGATAAAATAGCAGATTACGAATTTAGCATATTAGACGAATTAGAGCCTGCTTTCGCAGTGACAATTCACAAAAGCCAGGGCTCCGAGTTTCCTGTTGTAATAGTTCCAATTTTTCCAGGTCCCCAGGTGTTGATGACAAGAAATTTGCTCTATACTGCAGTGACTAGGGCTAGGAACCTTGTTATTCTTGTAGGAAATAAAGATTATTTAGAGGTAATGATAAATAACGAGAGAGAGACAAACCGGAATTCAGGATTGGCAGATAAGCTTAGAATATGTTTTGAAATTTAGTGCTGGTTTGACAATTTTGCCATATTTACAAATATATATTTGAATAATAAAAAATCAAACTTCATATTTTAATTATATATCGAATTTTAGTTAAATACGCTATATATGATATTAGGTGATGCTAAAAAGATAACGGGACAAAGGATGTTTAATAAACTGATTTACATTTTTTTGCATTGCAAGATAGTGTTTTTCTGTTTGGACGCTTTATGTTTTTATGATGGTTTTGTGACTTTAATATCGCCTAGGTTATATCAAAAATCATGTGGCAGAAAATATGAATGGATGTGATGAATTGGATAAGCTTAAAAAGCACTTAACAACCGAGCTCAGTGAAAGAGACAGAAAAATTCTTGATAAGTACACAAAGTTTTTTTCTAACTTTATAGAGAGCAATACGGCAAAAACTGAAATGCTTAAAAGCAATAGGTTTAAGGGTAATAGATAGTGTGTTTTATCTAAGCTACAATCGAGTTTGCAATTGTCGATATTTCAAACGGTGTAACAATATCTTCTAAAACAGTTGGTAGAAAGATGACTTTTGGGAAAAAGATTTGTATAATGGATAAAAGTTCATGTAAGTATTATAATAAAACTCTTGCAGTATTTAAGATTATTGAGTATAATGTTTTAAGTACTCCTTCATAAGAAGTACTTTGTTTAAAGTTAATCTTTGGTCGTGCTAGATGGGGAGGTAGCGGTGCCCTGTACCTGCAATCCGCTATAGCAGGATTGAATTCCTGTCTCAGGCTTGTTTTTGTTAGGTCTGCCCTATGTAAGTGGCAATGAAAATCGGGTCCTGCGCAATGAAACCCTATGAATCCCGTCAGGTTCGGAAGAAAGCAGCGGTAAGTAGGCACTTTCATGTGCCGCGGAAATGCCTGATTCGAGCAAACTGCGTAGGTAACGCTTGTGGAGACTTGTCGATGGCAGGTGCACGGCCAATTTAATTTAAAATTGAACATTTTAATATATTAAAGGTCAGGAATACTTGTTATTCAAATTCCTTAAACAGCGAAGCTATTTAAAAATTCTTTAAATAGCTTATTTATTTGTTATAATATAATAAGTGACTTGAAAAACACATTATATATGTTGCGAAAAAGATTTTGCAATATCTAAAACCAATGTAAAATATTTATTGCAAAATACTTGGTAATAAATGCAGGAAGTTGGGGTGGAAAGGGTTGTCTTATTTAGCACTTTACAGGAAATGGCGTCCGATGGTTTTTGAAGACGTTGTCGAACAAGAGCATGTTGTAAAGACTCTAAAAAATAGTATTTCATCGGGAAGAGTAGCTCATGCGTATCTTTTTTGTGGGACAAGAGGTACTGGTAAAACTACTATGGCTAAAATATTTTCTAGGGCGATTAACTGTGAAAATCCTACAAATGGAGACCCCTGTAATGAATGTGAGATCTGCAAGGGTATATTAAACGGTAGTTTACTTGATGTAATTGAAATAGATGCAGCTTCAAACAATAGTGTAGATAATGTTCGGGAGATAAGAGATGAAGTGGTCTATGCCCCGTCAAAAGCCCGGTACAAGGTATATATCATAGATGAGGTTCATATGTTGTCCACTGGTGCCTTCAATGCCCTTTTAAAGACTTTAGAAGAGCCGCCGGGACATGCAGTGTTTGTTCTTGCTACTACAGAACCTCACAAGTTGCCTGCAACCATATTATCAAGATGTCAAAGGTTTGACTTTAGGAGAATCCCTGTTGAAAGTATTGTAAAAAGAATTGAGCATATTGCAAAAAATAGTGAAGTAAGTATTGAAGCTGAAGGCTTAAAATTAATAGCAAGAATGTCAGATGGAGCATTGAGAGATGCGATAAGCATTTTAGACCAGTGTATTTCCCTTGGTAATAAGCATTTAACTTATGAGGATGTTTTGTCGGTTGTTGGAATAGTTAGTAATACTTTTGTAGCCGACGTAGTGGATGCGATCAGTGCAAAGGAAGTGGATAGGGTATTACAACTTGTTAATGTTCTAGTTATGGATGGGAAAAGTATTACCCAGTTTGTATCGGATTTGGTTTTGTACTACAGAAATTTATTGATTTGCAGTACTAGTAGAAAGCCAGAGGAAATAATTGAGGCATCTAAAGAGATGATAGAAAGGATGAACGATCAGTGTAAAAGCCTTTCAAATATAGAGATAACATCTATCATTAAAGAACTTTCATCTCTTGAAGCTATTATGAAATGGTCAACCCATGCAAGGGTTTTGCTGGAAGTAGCACTTATAAAGCTTTGTGAGAATAAGCTTGATTCAAGTGATGCTAGCGTAGCCGAAAGAATTGATTTCCTTGAAAAGAAAATTAATGATATGCTGGCAAATGGAATAAAAGTAAGTTCTACTGAAGCAAAAAGACTAAATGATGATAATAAAAATATGGATGTCCAAAACAGGACGAATATGAAAGAACAAAACCAGGCAGAAAGAGAAGTCAAGGTTGATCTAAAAAATATAGCTGGTAACATGAAGGGTATGGAAATATGGGATGATGTGCTAAATGATCTGAAGCAAAACGGAAGAATGGCATTGTATTCTTTTCTAGTGGATACGAAAGCAGTTGAAGTTAACAGCAGAATTGTCGGTATTGTATTTCCTTCAGAAAAAAGCCATCTTAAAATTAATGTATCAAAGAATGAAAATGCGGAAATTATAGAAAACTGTATAGGAAAGAGATTAGGAAGAGAAGTTAGGATTAAGTGTGTTGACTCTGAAGACGTTATTGAAAATAAAAAAGAGGGTGACAATGACGAATTGGTTGAAAAGGCAAAAGCTATTGCAGAGGAACTGAACGCTCCTTTAGATATTGTAGATGAGTAACTAAAAAACTTTAATCAAATTTTTATTAAAAATCTATAATGAAAAGTATTAAAGGATTTATATTTATAATATTAAAAAAGGGTGGCAATTTGCCTTAAGATTAATGTATAATAATTATTGTATTTTAAAGTATTGTGAATAAATATATAATAAGTAAAGATGCTTTATAATAATCTTACTTAAATGAGTATAAAACAGGAGGTAGGGTATAAATGGCAAAAGGTGGTTTTCCAGGTTTTGGCGGAGGGAATATGGGTAATCTCGTAAAGCAGGCACAAAAGATGCAAAAGGATATGGAGAAGCTTCAGGAAGAGCTTAAAGACAAGACTGTTGAAGCGTCTGCTGGCGGTGGAGCAATTACAGTTGTTGCATCAGGAAGAAAAGAAATAAAGGAGATTACTATCAAACCAGAAGTTGTTGACCCGGATGATGTTGAAATGCTTCAAGACTTAATTTTGGCAGCTGTTAACGAAGCTATTAGAAAGGCCGATGATATGGTTAATTCGGAAATGAACAAGATAACAGGCGGTTTAGGTGGTATTCCCGGACTGTTCTAATATAAGGATGGATTATAATGAGTGTTTATGCAGCACCTGTTGCAAGACTTATTGAGGAGTTTGAAAAACTCCCCGGAATTGGACATAAGACAGCACAAAGACTTGCCTTTCATATTTTGAATATGCCAGTGGAAAAGGTTGAAAGGCTGGCAAGTTCAATAAGTGAAGCAAAGATAAAGACAAAATACTGTAGCATTTGCGGCAATCTAACTGATAGTGAAGTGTGTTCGATATGTGGCTCTAACTCAAGGGATGATTCTTTGATATGCGTTGTCCAGGATGCGAGGGATGTTGCAGCTATGGAAAGAATTAAAGAGTTTAAAGGTCTTTATCATGTTTTACATGGTGCAATATCGCCTATGGAAGGTATTGGACCGGAAGACATCAAAATTAAGGAGCTATTAAAAAGACTTCAAAATAAGGATGTCAAGGAAATTATTATTGCTACAAACCCCAATATTGAGGGTGAAGCAACTGCAATGTATATTTCAAAACTCCTTAAGCCTTTAGGTGTAAAGGCTACAAGGATCGCTCATGGTATTCCTGTAGGCGGGGATTTGGAATATGCTGATGAAGTTACGTTGGCAAAGGCTTTAGAAGGTAGAAGAGAGATCTAAATAAAGATTCTTTATTGTCTAAAACAAATATAGTACTTGAATTTTTTTAATGTCTGAAGTGAAGTAAATAAAGTAGTGTTAGAAAACCATAGGGAAAAGGTATAAGGAATGCCTTGAACTATGGTTTTTTTATTAGAATTTTTATTAGAAAAGAAAATGGATAAAAGGCCAAAGTTCAGATAAATCAATGAATTGAGAGATTGATTAGAAAAGAAAATGGACTTGAGAAATGGATAAAAGCCGCTCATTCATCTTCATTCTAGAGCATCATTTTATAAGTACTTTATTTTCGGTTTTTAGGGTGAAAATCAGGAAATGTAAGGACTTTAGAAGGGCAGGTTTAAGGAAAAAGGAAATTAGTAGGGAAATGGAATAGAATAACAAGTTAGAGTTTCCAGGGGTTTGAGGTGTACTGGTGAAAGAAGTTTATTTTGATTGTCGGACGAGTTTGTTTGATGAACACATAGTTAGGATTAAGGAAATAGAAGTTAGGAAATTAGGAAATATTTTGGATGGAATTTAGGGCTTAATTAGTTGTTGTAGAAATAAAATAAAGTTGTGTTATAGAAAGAGACAATGGATAAGGAAAACATTGAAAATACGGCATCTAGTTCGATTTAGAGACTAAAGGTATATGGATAATAAAGTAAATTCATGCAATGACTTTATTTGCTTTTACTATACAACATAGGCCTTTTTTTCTGTTTCTAAAAATGATGTAGTAAAAAATTTTAGAAACAGAAAAGTTCTTTCATTGCAGAAAAGTAGTTGCAAAAAGAAAATATAGTTATGAGATTAAGGTTTTACCCACATTTCTTGATACAAGAAGGAGGATAGAGTATATAAAAGACAGGGCGGAATGGTTATAAAAGGGAAGAGGAGTTAGGACTTTATTTATTTTTTATAAGTACTTGGTATGTTTTTTCTGTTTCAGAAATGCAAAAGAATAAATTCTGGAAATGAAAAAAGTATTTTTAGATATGATAAAGTTCTTTCATAATAAAAATAAAGTTATAACATTAAAAAGTAATAGGAATAAGAGAAAGTATTGAGAATACGAGGGTTAACGCAACTCTAAAATTAAAGGGAATAAATAATAAAGGGATTTCATGAAAGAACATTATTAACTTTTTAAATTAACATGGGGAAATAATTCTGTTCCTAAAAATGATATAGTGAAAAAATTCAGAAATAGAAAAGTACTTTTATTACTGGTAAAGTTCGATTAAAATGGAAGTAAATCAAAAATAGACAGAAAATTTTGGCATTCTATGTTATTCTAAATAAAGGTCATAACATTAGAACGCAGACTTCTTCGTTACCAGAAAGAACAAACTGATTAATTGATTAGATAAAATAGTTAATTGATATAAGGTAATTAAATTATAACAATAATGAAAGGTAAGAGTGTATATCAGGGAGGTGAATATAATGGAAATGCAAGAGGTGCTGAATAAATTGGTTGATTGTAGTTGCCATATTTTTGAGAAAAAGTTGACTGGGGTATATCTACATGGCTCTATTGCTATGGGATGCTTTAATCCAAGAAAAAGTGATATAGATATTTTGGTTGTAGTAGAAGATGCAATTACAGATTTGCAAAAGAAGATGTTTATGGATGGTATTATCGCTTTAAATGATAATTCACAAGCCAAAGGTATAGAGATAAGTATAGTTAGAAGTGAGTATTGCAAAAAATTTGTTTATCCAACACCGTTTGATTTGCATTTTTCAAATATGCATCTTTCTTTATATAAGAGCAATCCTACTGAATATATTAAAAAAATGATTGGTACTGACCGTGATTTAGCAGCACATTTCGTTATTACTAAGAAAAGAGGTATTGTATTATATGGAAAAGAAATTAATGATGTTTTTGGAGAGATACCATCTGAAGTGTATTTAGATAGTATTAAGAGCGATATTATAAATTCACAAGATGAAGTAATAGATAATCCTATTTATATTATTTTAAATCTATGTAGAGTCTTGGCGTATATGCAAGATGGATTGGTTCTTTCTAAAAAGGAAGGCGGGGAATGGGGGATTAAAAATACTCATGGTAAATATCATAGATTAATAAAAGAAGCAATTATATGCTATACATCAGACCAAAATATGAATTTTAATAATTCACTTGCAGTGGAATTTTGTAAATATATGAAAAACAAGATAGGATTATAAGAAGAGGGATATAGAAAAGTGGGGGATTTATGTGGATAAGTGCACGTTAATAAAGCCAGACATTTCTTTTGAAAATGATATTCAAGCATTTCGCAAAGAAATGTTAGAGGCTAACAGTTCTATGGATGGAACAGGTCCATTGATACGTATGGATAACATTAAAGAATGGTTGAAATTTAATCAGAGTTGTGAAAATCAAGAAACTGTACCTGAAAACTGGGTTACATGTGAACAATATATTTATGTTCGTGAAGCAGACGATAAAATAGTTGGTATGATTCAATTTCGCCATTATTTTAATGAGTTTCTTGAGAAATATGGCGGTCACATTGGCTATTCGGTTCGACCTAACGAAAGAAGAAAGGGTTATGCTAAGCAGATGCTTGTTGAGTGTCTTAAAGTCTGTAAAGCATATGGACTCGAGGATGTCTTAGTAACGTGTATTCAAGGAAATGAAGGTAGTAAACGCACCATTTTGGCTAATGGTGGTGTATACGAAAGTACCGTTTATTGTGAGCCTGATGATGTAAACCTTGAAAGGTACTGGATACATATTTAAACTTCTATTAGTCAATTACAGGTAATAAACATAATAGAGTATTATTTATCCTCGAAATATTCTTAAAATATTAAGTTATAGTTATCATGCACACCCTACTTCCTCCAAGGGAAGTTTTAACTTAAGGAAGGTGATTATAATGGATTGGAATCCGATACAGTTACAAGTCCAAAGTATATAT
>JAAYPF010000195.1 GCA_012519925.1 Clostridiaceae bacterium | reverse complement strand
GTTGGACTAAGAAAAGGACAAAATGTTCAAGGGGGTTAATGCCCGTACTTGAATGTCCCATTTGTTCATGCTTAACATATGAATGTGTGGATTAAAAAAGTCCGCCCGATAGGGCGATAAGTTCACTATATAAGAAAGAAAAAAGTTGAGAAAAAATATGTTGATCAAAGTGAAAAGGTATTGAAGGAAGAAAGTGAAATGGAAATGGAAATGTACAGTGACGAGGATTCCTTTAGGCGTATTTTGAATGTTTTGGCAAGAATGGAGGATATAGTACGTTTGCCACTATTGCTGAAGCATTACTATGGATACTCTTATGAGGAAATTGCAAAGAAGATGTCCATACCTTTAGGTACAGTAAAATCAAGAATTCACAATGGGATAAAAGTATTGAGAAAGGAGCTGGAATATGATTATGGAGAATGATAATGAAAAAGTCATTCACGAAATGAAAGATGCAATTGATTTTGTAGACAATAATTTGCAGGTAAATAAGCCTAATATTGAGATTTTTGAATTGTTGGTTTCTCAAGTCGAAGAGAGAAAAAGGATTTGCAGAAATATTGAGTTATTGTTGTTTTTGTTGGTCGCAATTACTATTTTGAGTATTTCAGCAGGTACACTTATACTTAATACTATGTTGTTTATATTAATACAAGCGGTAACATTTGTAACCATTCCAATAATTATATTTATATGGTTTAGAGACCACGTTGGAAGGGTGAATAACTAGTGGATTTTATTAAAATCATAAATACAAAAATATCTGGAATTCCGTTGTATTGTTGGATTTTAATAGTAGCAATATTATTGATCCAGGCCACATGGCTTTTTGTTGATGCAAGAAAGAGAAATGCGAATTATTGGTTTTGGGGTATTATTGGCCTTTTGAGGTTTCCTGAACCGCTTTTATTCTATTTGTTCTTAGTTAGGAAGATCCATAAAAGGAAAAAGAAGAATTGAATTTGAGAACTTTTAGAATAGACAAAGCTGTGAGGTGAAAATATTGCCAAAGCTATATTCTGCATTTTTTAAAAAAATTTATTTTGATTAGGAGGGATAAAATGGCTGGTATTGATATTAAACTAATAATTCCAATTTTAATTCTGGAGCTTGTCTTAAAAACATTTGGGTTTGTAGACCTAGCAAGAACAGAAAAAGAAAGGATTCGTGGCGGAAGTAAATTATTGTGGGTGGCATTGATTTTGATTGTAAATACTTTTGGAACAATAATTTATTTTATTGTGGGCAAGAAAAATCTTGATAAATAAGAGAGTATTATGGTTGATTTTAGAGGAATATTTTGCTATTGGTATTCCTAAGCAAATTGATTCCGTTACTCAATCAGTATTTGCATACAAGGTTGGGTGATGGAATCAATTTTCAAATTATTAGGTGGCTGATTAAATCTAATTGAAGGTGAGGATTTACGTGAAAAGAAATTTTATTTTTTTCTGTGTTTTTTCTTTTTTATTTGTATCGGGATGTTCAGTAAATGATTATAAAATAATATCAGGTGAGGTAAAATCACATAAGGAGCAGGAAATTTCAGTGAATATTCCAGTTGAAATCGAAGAGATTTATGTGAGACAATGGCAGGATATCAAATTAGGAGATAAACTTGTAAAACTTGATCTGAGTGAA
Organism: Clostridiaceae bacterium; assembly: GCA_012519925.1. GTDB lineage: Bacteria > Bacillota > Clostridia > Acetivibrionales > Acetivibrionaceae > Acetivibrio. The sequence goes on along the minus strand of JAAYPF010000195.1, from coordinate 35,713 downwards.
ATAAAAAGACAGATTACTGATAGCGAAAATCAATTGAAAATTGCTAACTTGGAATTAGAACAGATGCAACAAACAATGGTACAAACAAATAAGAATTACAAGGACAACTTAAACACTGTCCAGTTACAACAAGATGTTATAAACAAGCAGATTAATCTTTTAGATAATAAAATGAAGATGGCAGAATCAAATGAATTGCCTGAAATGATACAGATTCAAAATAACATTTCAGCCACTGAGAAAGCATATGAAAGATCGCAAGAAGAATTAGAATCAAATCTTGCTATATATGAATCTGGAGGCATTTCAGAATATCAGTTGAAAGTCTACAAGGATAATGTAGATAAGAATAAAGAGCAAATTGAAGATTTGAAAATTTCTCTTGAGAGCTTAAAGCAAAAATATATTGAAGACATAAAACAGGCGCTGCTGAATTATAGACAGCAACTATATTCTATTAAAAACTTAGAATCTGATATTGATGATACACAAATTATGATTCAAAAAGAGAAGATTTTACAGATTGAGTCTAAAATAGAGTCTTTAAAATCTAAAATAAAAGATAAAGATATAGTTGTAAATAATACTATTAATAATGGTTCTATAGTAGAAATAAATGTTAAGAAAGGAAGTAGTGTTGCTGCCTCTCAGACTATATTGAGTATTATTGATACTGAGGATCTATATATACAGGCATATTTACCGGAATACTATTCACAAGGAGTCAAGGTTGGAACCGAAGTTGTAATTATTCCATTGGCAAATAAATCTGCTCAGCTATCAGGAACAATTAAAGAAATATCAAACATAGCTATTCAAAGAGATGGTGAAGCGGTAATACCTATAAAGATTGAATATAAGGATGATGACAAGCTATTACATCCAAGTTTTGGAGTTGATGTTAAAATAGCCAGATAATAAACTATGGACTTTTATTTATTGATCTGAAAGGGGAAATACCGTAAATGTATGCAATTAAAACCGAGCACTTGAAGAAAGTATACAAAAATAAAGTAGTTGTAAATGATTTAAACATTAATGTACCGCATGGTTCTATTTACGGATTCCTTGGTCCGAATGGTGCTGGTAAAACTACAACAATACGTATGCTTACAGGGCTTGCAAGACCAAGTAGTGGCGAAATGTATATATCTTCTAATAAGGTGCTTTTTAATAACACAAAATATAAATATGATCTTGGGTTTGTTCCTGATGTTCCATCATTTTACAAATGGATGACTGCTTATGAATATTTGATTTTTTGCGGCAGAGTATATAATATAAAAGCTTCTGAATTAAAAGAACGGGCAAAGCAATTGCTAAAAATGGTCGGTCTTGAAAAAGACAGTAAAGTAGTTGGAAGTTATTCAAGGGGTATGAAGCAAAGGCTTGGAATTGCACAGGCTTTGATACATAGACCTAAAGTAGTTATATTGGATGAACCTACATCAGCACTTGACCCAATAGGAAGAAAAGATGTTATGGACTTGATTAGAAAGCTATCAAATGAAGTTACAGTATTTTTTTCTACACATATATTAAATGATGTAGAAAATATATGTGATAGGGTTTGTGTGTTAAGTCATGGTAATCTGCTTCTGGAAGATACTCTTGTAAATCTAAAAAGTAAGTATTATAAATCAAGTTTTCATATTAAGGCATCTGTACCGAGTGAGACATTGATAAGTACATTAAAAAAATATGAATTTATTACAAATATTCAGCCTTCAGATGATGGAATTAACTTTATGTCAAAAAATGCAGAAGAAATTGAAAGACTCGTGCCCAATATATTATATGAAAACAATTGGCATTTAAAAGAGTTTAGACGAAACGAATCCTCTTTGGAGAACATATTTATGGAGGTGTTGGAAGGATAATGTCTAAAATTGTTATTCTGGTAAAAGAGTTTAGAGAAATTTTTAAATCTTATAAATTAATTGTATTACCATTGTTATTTGTTACAGTAGGAGTATTGAGTCCTGTTATGGCAAAAATGATGCCACAAATATTAAAGAGTATAATGGGAGCTGGGGCTATTTCCTTACCTACACCTGGTATTCGTGATTCCTATGAACAGCTTTTAAAAAATATGAATCAGACCTTAGTTCTTGTTTTAATATTATCTACAATGAATGTTGTAGTTGAAGAAAAACTGAATGGCAGCCTAATTCTTGTTTTAACAAAGCCGATATCCCGTGCTAACTATATTTTGAGTAAATTTATATCTCAATTGTTTTTAGTGCTCATTTCGTTAGGTGCCGGTGCTGCAGTTTTTGCATATTATTCTTCTGTTATATTTAATAGATTTGATTATTATGAATTTATAGTAGCAATGTTTTTTTATTTTTTATATGTTATGTGTTTTGTATCAATGGCTATTTTTTTCAGTACTATTTCACCGAATGTTACGATTTCTGCGATATTATCCTTTGTTGGCTATACTTTAATAAACTTAACTTCCTTTGTTGCAGAAAAAATTGCATATTTTACTCCGGCTGCGCTTAGTTCTCAAGAGTCGGTTGTTTTATCGAGGGGAGTTTATGCACTTGAGTCGTATAATCCTGCATATAGTTCAATTATATTAATTGCAGTATTTTTGATTATGAGTATACTATCACTCAGATATCAGGAATTTTAGTATATCTTATTAAGTTGTCAAAGAACAGTGAACTTTTTGTGCTATGTTCAGAAAGAATTTCATTAACTGCCTTTTTAAGAATGGTTGATAGGCAAAGGTATAAGTGCAGTAATATATTTAGCTGACTGGTACTAATAGTATCAAAATAATTTGAGTACGGAAAAACCTTCTAGGTTATCTAATCTAGAGGGTTTTTTGTTCTTAAGCAAGATATTATTGATTATTTAGAGAGATATTTAATTAAAAATCTGTTGCACGGGGATATTAGAATTAATGAAATTAAGCAAAATATATTAGTGTCGACAAATTTCGCCGTACCTTAACATGCAATTTATAAATCAAAAATAAAATAAAAAAATACTTGAAAAGTTATAAAATTTATAGTAGAATATTGAATGTTGTGACGTGGCATACGATGAAACAGGAGATTGCTACTTAAAGTAGGTAACTTTTGTGGAGAATGTCCGATTCTAAGAAACCGGGCGACAAGTCACTGTACATTTTGCGATGTATATGAACTGTGCATGAATTTGTTTATTTTTAGCCCAGGTAAACTGCCTTTTAGAGGCATGTTAATTATCCTGGGTTTTTATACAAGCAAGCAGGAAACACCCGGCATAGTGTACAGAGAAAATCTTGTTGTACGTAACAAATTTAAGGAGGATTATGTATGGCAAACAAACAAAAAATCAGAATCAGATTGAAAGCATTTGATCATCAGGTTCTTGACCAGTCAGCTGAGAAGATAGTTGATACTGCAAAGAGAACTGGGGCACAAGTGTCGGGGCCGGTGCCGCTACCTACTGAAAAGGAGATTATAACAATATTAAGAGCACCACATAAGTATAAAGATTCTCGTGAGCAATTTGAAATGAGAACACACAAGAGATTAATCGATATATTGTTGCCGACACCTAAAACAGTAGATGCACTTATGAGATTGGATTTACCGGCTGGTGTTGACATCGAAATAAAGCTTTAATTGGAATTGCTTTCAAAATAAGGTCAAGTTCACTTTCGTAACGTATTATGCTGGTATGTTAGGGTGAACCAATAACCACAGGAGGGAAATTTAAATGAAGAAATTTATCTTAGGAAAGAAAATCGGAATGACACAGATATTTACTGAAGCAGGATTATCTATTCCGGTTACAGTTATTGAAGCAGGTCCATGTACTGTTATTCAAAAAAAGACAGTGGATACAGATGGATATGAAGCAGTCAAAGTTGGATTTGTGGATGCAAAGGAAAAGGGACTTAACAAGCCTCAAAAGGGTCAGTTCTCAAAAATAAAGGTAGCACCAAAAAAGTATGTTAGAGAATTCCGTGCTGAAGACTTAGATAAATATGAAGTGGGTCAAGAAATAAAAGTAGCGGACATGTTTGAAAATGGTGAGAAAATAGACGTTACAGGAATTTCAAAAGGTAAAGGCTTTGCAGGTGTTATTAAGAAATACGGACATTCAAGAGGTAGAGAAACTCACGGTTCTAAGTATCACAGAGGAGTTGGTTCTCTAGGTGCAAACTCCAATCCTGCAAGAGTTTTTAAAGGTAAAAAGCTACCTGGACACATGGGTGTAGAGAGAGTAACTGTTCAAAATCTTGATATAGTTCGTGTGGATGCTGAGAGAAATCTTTTATTAGTAAAAGGTGCCGTACCAGGTGCAAAAGGTGGTCTAGTTATAATAAAGAACACTGTAAAGTCAGGTAAATAGAAAAGGCGAAAGGAGGAAGTAAAATGCCAAAAGTTGATTTATATGATATGAGCGGTAAAGTAGTTGGTGATATAAATTTAAGCGATACTGTTTTTGGTATTGATGTTAATAAAGAAGTGGTTCATCGAGTAGTTGTGAACCAGCTTGCAAATAAAAGACAAGGTACTCATTCTACAAAAACAAAAAGCGAAGTTCGTGGCGGTGGAATAAAGCCATGGAAACAAAAGGGTACAGGTAGAGCAAGACATGGAAGTATTCGTTCTGCACAATGGGTCAAGGGCGGTATTGTTCTCGGACCAAAGCCACGAAGCTACAGATATACACTTCCAAAGAAGGTTAAGAGACTTGCATTAAAGTCTGCACTTTCATCAAAAGTAAGTGAGAATGAAATCATAGTTCTTGATAAATTGAACTTTGATGTGATTAAGACAAAACAGATGGTGCAAGTTTTAAAAAATCTTAATATCGATGGAACTGCGGTAATTTTGTTAGCTGATAAGAACGATAATGTTGAAAGATCAGCAAGTAATATCCCAGGAGTTAAAACCTTACTTGCAAATACTGTTAATGTTTACGATTTAGTTAAGCACAATAAGCTTATAATAACAAAGGATGCTGTATCAAAGGTTGAGGAGGTGTACGCATAATGAGAATAGCTGAAGATATAATAAGAAAACCCTATATCACAGAAAAGAGCAATATGGATGCAATAAACGGAAAGTACACCTTTATTGTTGATGTTAAGGCAACTAAGACCGAGATAAGGCAGGCAGTAGAGAAGTTATTTAATGTTAAGGTTCTTAAAGTAAATACAGTTAACTGTGAAGGTAAGATAAAAAGAATGGGCGTTCATCAAGGCCCAAGAGCAGATTGGAAAAAGGCAATTGTTAAAATTGATACTAATCCAAAACCAATTAAGTATCTAGCTAAAGGCGGTAAGGAAGATACTATAAACAGAAAGTACAAGACAAGTATTGAAGAATTTGGAGTAATTCAATAAGCTTAATCTTATGAGGTAAGATTTATAAAGGAGTGAGAACACAATGCCTATTAAAAAGTATAATCCTACTTCTCCTGCAAGAAGGAATATGTCGGTTTTGACATTTGAAGAAATAACAAAGAAAGAGCCAGAAAAGTCTTTGTTAGCACCTTTAAAGAAAAATGCAGGTAGAAACTCATATGGTAGGATTACTGTTCGCCACCATGGTGGAGGAGCAAAACAAAAATATAGAATTATAGATTTTAAAAGAGATAAAGACGGAATTAAGGCTAAAGTTTCAGCGATAGAATATGATCCGAACAGAAGTGCGAATATAGCATTATTAACTTATCTTGATGGAGAAAAAAGATATATCATAGCTCCGCAAGGGCTTAATGTAGGGGATGTAGTTGAATCCGGTGAAAATGCAGATATAAGACCTGGTAATGCTCTTCCGTTAAGCAATATTCCTGTTGGTTCGCTAATACACAACATAGAATTAAAGCCAGGAAAAGGTGCTCAGATTGTAAGAGCGGCAGGCGTTTCTGCACAGCTTATGGGGAAAGAAAGTGATTATGCTCAAATAAGGCTTCCTTCTGGAGAAGTGAGAATGATCAGAATAAATTGTAAAGCTACTATTGGTGCAGTTGGAAACCATGATCATGAAAATATCTCCATAGGTAAAGCAGGAAGAAAAAGATGGATGGGTATAAGACCTACAGTTCGTGGGGTTGTAATGAATCCTTGTGATCACCCTCATGGTGGTGGAGAAGGTAAATCTCCTATAGGAAGACCTAGTCCGGTTACTCCTTGGGGTAAACCTACACTTGGTTTGAAGACAAGGAAAAAGCAGAAAGATTCGGATAAGTTTATTGTTAAGAGAAGAAAGCAGAAGTAATAGATTGTTCCTAGTATAAAAGTAACAAATTATTTGGATACAGCTGGACTCAAGATGTAAATGAAAGGAGGACATGGCTTAATGAGTAGATCAGTTAAAAAAGGACCATTTGTGCATGCTAAACTTTTGCAGAGAATAGAAGAAATGAATGAAAAGAATGAAAAGAAAGTTTTAAAAAGTTGGTCAAGAGCATCAACAATATTTCCACAAATGGTTGGTCATACAATAGCTGTGCATGACGGAAGAAAGCATGTACCTGTGTATATTACCGAAGAAATGGTTGGACATAAGCTTGGAGAATTTGCTCCAACAAGGACTTTTAAAGGGCACGGAAACCATACTGAAAGGTCCACAGCATTAAAGTAAATGTGATTCTACAATGAAAGGAGGAATTCCAATTGGCGGCAAAAGCTAAAAATGAACAAGCGGAACTTCTTGAAAATAATGAAAATTTATTGGAAGTTTATAAATCAAAACATACAAAATCGAATAGACCTGCAGTGCTTACTAAAGCTCAAAGAAAAGAGCTAGGTATAGGCAAGGATCAAGGAAAAGCGGTTTTAATGTATGCAAGAATATCACCTAGAAAAGTTAAGATTGTAATGGATTTGATAAAAAATAAAAATATAGATGAGGCATACGGTATATTGAGATACACTCCAAAGGCAGCTTCAGATATATTATTCAAACTATTAAGGTCAGCAGAAGCAAATGCTACAAACAATAACGGTCTAGATCGTGATAATTTGTACGTTGCAGAAGGATTTGCAAATCCAGGACCAATATTGAAGAGAATTAGGGCAAGAGCTCAAGGTAGAGCTAACAGGATTAAGAAAAGAACTAGTCACATTACGATAGTAGTTAAAGAAAGAAATTAATAGAAAAGGAGGGTGGATAATGGGACAAAAGGTTAATCCTCATGGACTGAGAATAGGTATTATAAAAGATTGGGATACCAAATGGTATGCTGGTAATAAGAACTTTAGTGAGTTTCTTGTTGAAGATTTTAAAATTAGAAAATTCATTAAGAAAAAATTGTATTCATCAGGAATATCAAGAATTGAAATAGAAAGAGCTGCAAACAAGGTTAAAGTAAATGTTAATACTGCAAAACCAGGTCTTGTAATTGGTAAAGGTGGAGCAGGTATTGAAGAATTAAGAAGGCAGCTTGAAAAAATGACTCAGAAAAATGTTTTGATAAACATTACTGAGATAAAAGTACCTGAATTGGATTCTCAAATAGTTGCTGAAGGTATAGCATCTCAGCTCGAAAAAAGAATTTCCTTCAGAAGGGCTATGAAACAAGCAATGTCAAGAACAATGAAGCTTGGTGCTAAAGGTATTAAGACTCAAGTAGCAGGTCGTGTTGGTGGAGCAGAAATTGCGAGAACAGAGCATTATCACGAAGGTACTATTCCTCTTCAAACACTTAGGGCAGATGTAGATTATGGATTTGCTGAAGCAGATACAACCTACGGAAAATTAGGCGTTAAGGTTTGGATATACAAAGGTGAAGTTCTTCCAGCTGTCAAAAAGGAAAGAAAGACGGAAGGAGGAGATAGATAATGTTAATGCCTAAAAGAGTTAAACGTAGAAAAGTACAAAGAGGTAGAATGAGAGGTATAGCAACAAGAGGAAATAAGGTTGTTAATGGTCAATATGGACTACAAGCTCTTGAACCTGCATGGGTAACTAGCAATCAGATTGAAGCAGCCAGGGTAGCTATGACACGTTTCATAAAGAGAGGCGGTCAGGTTTGGATAAAAATATTTCCTGACAAACCGGTAACATCAAAGCCAGCAGAAACACGTATGGGTAGTGGTAAGGGATCACCGGAATATTGGGTGGCAGTAGTTAAACCGGGAAGAGTAATGTTCGAAATTGCCGGAGTTCCGGAAGAAACTGCAAGGGAAGCATTAAGACTTGCTATGCACAAACTTCCTGTTAAGTGTAAATTTGTGGCACGTGAAGATGAAGTGGGTGGTGAAGCAAATGAAAGCTAATGAAATAAGGGATAAATCACAAGCTGAATTACAGAAGGAACTAGGGGAATTAAAGTCGGAACTGTTTAAATTGAGATTTCAACATGCTACCAACCAACTTGAAAACCCTATGAAACTTAAAGACGTAAAAAAGTCAATTGCTCGCATTAAGACAATAATGAGGGAAAGAGAGTTAAAAGGTATAGAGGTTTGATTAATACCTTGAAGGGAGGTAAACTCAATTGGAACAAAGAGGATTAAGGAAAACAAGAGTTGGTAAAGTTACCAGCGATAAAATGGATAAGACAATAGTTGTTAGCATAGAAAGTGCTGTTAAACATCCGCTTTACAAGAAGTTTATAAAGACAACTTATAAACTAAAAGCTCATGATGAAAAGAACGAGTGCAAAATTGGAGATAAAGTTAAGGTTATGGAAACCAGACCTCTTAGCAAAGATAAGAGATGGAGACTGGTAGAAATAATTGAAAAAGCACGTTAGTAATGATCGAAAGGAGGCTTAGGCCATGATTCAAGCGCAATCAACTCTTAAAGTTGCTGATAACACCGGGGCAAAGAGGCTAATGTGCATAAAAGTACTTGGCGGTTCAAAAAGAAAGTATGCTAATATCGGGGATGTTATTGTTGCTTCGGTTAAAGATGCAACACCCGGTGGTGTTGTAAAAAAAGGTGACGTAGTAAAATGTGTTATTGTTCGCTCTAAAAGAGGCGTTAGAAGAGTAGATGGTTCATATATAAAGTTTGATGAGAATGCAGCGGTTATAATTAAAGAAGACAAGAATCCAAGAGGAACACGTATATTTGGCCCTGTTGCTAGAGAATTAAGGGAAAAAGAATATATGAAAATATTGTCCCTCGCACCAGAAGTATTATAAGGGAGGAGGCGGCTTACAGTGAACAGTAAAGTCCATGTAAAAAAAGGAGATACTGTAATCGTATTAAATGGCAAAGATGCAAGTAAAAAAGGTAAAGTTCTTGCAGTTTATACCGATAGCAGTAGAGTGTTAGTAGAAGGCGTTAATATTTCTACAAAGCATAAAAAGCCAAGATCACAGACTCAACAAGGTGGAATTATTAAACAGGAGTCACCTATACACAGCTCAAAAGTTATGCTTGTATGCCCAAGATGTGGGAAGCCGACAAGAATTGGTAAGAAAATACTTGAGAACGGTGAAAAAAATAGAGTGTGTAAAAAGTGTGATGAGGTAATTGATACTATTAAGGAAGTAAAAAAGGGATAGAATGACTCTTTTTGAAAGGAGGTTTATAAATGCCAAGTTTGAAAGATAAATATAGAAATGAAGTTGCACCAGCTTTAAAAGAAAAATTCAAATATACAAGTGCGATGCAGATACCTAAGTTAGAAAAGATAGTTCTTAACATGGGTGTAGGCGATGTTAAAGAAAATGCTAAGGCATTAGATGCAGCTGCTAATGATATGGCTATTATTGCAGGTCAAAAGCCTATCATAACAAAAGCTAAAAAGTCAGTTGCTGCTTTTAAGCTGAGGGAAGGCATGAGCATCGGATGTAAAGTGACTCTTAGAGGAAACAGAATGTATGAATTTGCCGATAGATTTTTGAATATTGCCTTACCTAGAGTTAGAGACTTTAGAGGTGTTCCTGGAAATTCTTTTGACGGAAGAGGTAATTATTCAATGGGAATTAAGGAGCAGCTCATATTCCCTGAAATAGATTATGATAAAGTTGAAAAAATAAGAGGAATGAATATCACTTTCGTTACAACGGCAAAGAGTGATGAGGAAGCAAAAGAGCTTTTGAAACTTCTTGGAATGCCGTTTAGCCAAAGCTAAAGGAGGGATTAGAGCGTGGCAAAAAAATCGATGATTATAAAGCAGCAAAGAACACCTAAGTTTAAGACAAGAGCTTATAATAGATGTAAATTATGTGGAAGGCCACATGCCTATATCAGAAAATTCGGAATATGCCGTCTTTGCTTCAGGGAATTGGCTTATAAAGGTCAAATTCCTGGCGTTAGAAAAGCAAGTTGGTAGTTAAATTACGAAAGGAGGTTAAACATATGCAAGTGACTGATACAATAGCAGATATGTTGACCAGGATAAGAAACGCTAGTTCTGCAAAACATGCTACAGTTGATATACCGGCTTCTAATATGAAGAAATCAATAGCAAGTATTTTATTAGAAGAAGGTTTTATAAAGGGTGTTGAAGAGATTGATGATGGTAAGCAGGGAGTATTGAGAGTTTCTCTAAAATATGCTGCAAATAAGCAAAATATCATCACCGGTATAAAAAGAATAAGTAAGCCAGGTCTTAGAGTATACGCAGGCAAGGGCGAAGTTCCAAAAGTGCTTGGAGGTCTTGGTATAGCTATAATTTCTACTTCTAAAGGTGTTATGACAGATAAGAAGGCTCGTAAAGAGGGCGTTGGAGGAGAAGTTTTAGCATTTGTATGGTAATTATAGAAAAGTAAATGTATAATTTATAACAAATAGTATAAAAGATTCTGAAAAGGGTTCTAATGAATATTTGAGCTCACAATGTTAAGAACAGGAGGCAATAAAATGTCAAGAATTGGCAGAATGCCCATAGATATACCGGCAGGAGTAGACGTAAAGTTAAAAGGTTCTACCCTAACAGTAAAAGGGGCAAAAGGAACTTTAGAAAATGAATTTCATAAAGATATGAGCATTAAAGTTGAGGACGGAAAGATAATTGTTGAAAGACCCTCCGATATGAAAGAGCATAGAGCTCTTCACGGTTTGACAAGGTCTTTGATAAACAACATGGTTACAGGGGTAACTCAGGGTTTTGAAAAAGCTTTGGAGATAAATGGTGTTGGATACAGAGCACAAAAGCAAGGAAAAAAATTAGTTCTTACTTTAGGATACTCCCATCCTGTTGAAATGGAAGAGCCTGCAGGGTTGACTATAGAAGTTCCTGCACAAAACAAAATAATCGTTAAAGGTATCGACAAACAGGCTGTTGGTGAACTTGCTGCTAAAATAAGAGGTAAGAGATTACCTGAACCGTATAAGGGTAAAGGTATTAAGTATGAAACAGAAGTTATTAGACGCAAAGAGGGTAAAGCTGGCGGTAAAGGTAAGAAGTAAAAAGGAGTGAGACTAAATGATAAAAAAACCTAATTCTAATGTAGCTAGAGTTAGAAAGCACGCAAGAGTGCGTAAAAAGGTAGTTGGAACAACTGAGCGCCCTCGTTTGAATGTTTTTAGAAGTTTAAACCATATATATGCTCAAGTTATAGATGACTCTACTGGTAAGACTCTTGCATCAGCTTCAACGCTAGATAAAGAAATAAAAGGTAAAGTCGCTTTTGGTGGAAACAAAGATGCAGCAAAAGAAGTTGGCAAACTTGTAGCAACAAAAGCTGTTAACAGTGGAATAAAAAAAGTTGTATTTGATAGAGGTGGTTATATATACCACGGACGTGTAAAAGAGTTAGCAGAGGCTGCTAGAGAAGCAGGTCTAGAGTTTTAAGAAAAGGAGGGAAAACAATTGCAACGTATTGATGCCAGTGTATTGGATCTGAAAGAAAAGGTAGTAAACATCGGTCGTGTTACTAAAGTTGTTAAAGGTGGTAGGAACTTTCGTTTTAGTGCCTTAGTTGTTGTTGGCGACGAAAACGGCCATGTTGGTGCTGGAATGGGTAAAGCTGCAGAAATACCCGATGCTATCAGAAAAGGTATAGAAGATGCTAAGAAAAATCTTATAAAAGTACCTTTGGTGGAAACAACTATTCCCCATGAGGTGACAGGAGTATATGGTGCTGGTAAGGTATTAATTAAGCCAGCAGGAGAAGGTACTGGAGTTATAGCCGGCGGACCTGTAAGAGCTGTACTTGAATTATCAGGAGTTCGTGATATAAGGACAAAGTCCTTAGGATCAAACAATCCTATAAATATGGTGCAAGCTACTATTGAAGGACTTTCCCGCTTAAAAACTGTTGAAGAAGTGGCTAAACTCAGAAATAAAACTGTAGAAGAAGTATTAGGTTAGGAGGGGACTCTAGTGGCTAAGCTCAAAATTACTTTGGTAAGGAGTACCAGTAAACTTAAGGAAAAACAGTTAGCTACTGTGAAAGCTTTAGGGTTGAGAAAAATTGGATCCGTAGTTGAGCAGCAGGATAATGCACAAATTAGAGGAATGATAAAAAAAGTTGATCATATTGTTTCAGTGGAAGAAGTTTAAAAGGAGGTGTAATCCATGAAGTTGTTTGAATTACAACCAGCACCAGGCTCATCTAAAGCACCAAAAAGAAAAGGTAGAGGTGCAGGTACAGGTAATGGAAAAACTGCCGGCAGAGGTCATAAAGGACAAAACGCACGTGCAGGTGGAGGAGTCAGACCTGGTTTTGAAGGTGGACAGATGCCTCTCTATAGAAGAATTCCAAAGAGAGGATTTAACAATAAGCTATTTGCGAAGGTTTATTCTGAAGTAAATGTTTCAGATCTAAACAAATTTGAGAACGGCGATGTTGTTACACCAGAATTATTGATAGAAAAAGGACTTGTTAAGAAGATCGTTGATGGAGTTGCAATCTTAGGAAATGGTGAGCTTAGTAAGAAACTTACTGTTAAAGCAGCAAGATTTACAAAGACGGCTTCAGAAAAAATTGAGGCTGCGGGAGGAAAGGCCGAGGTGATATAATATGGGTGGAATGTTTGAAACTATTAGAAATGCCTTTAAGATTCCCGATTTAAGAAGAAAAATGTTCATAACTCTTATGATGCTTTTGGTATTCAGATTGGGATCTCATGTTCCTGTTCCTGGTATGGATCCGGCCAGACTTAAAGACCTTGCCGGAAGCGGAACGATATTCGGATTTTTTGATATAGTATCCGGGGGTGCGTTTTCACAGGCCACAATATTTGCGATGAGCATAACACCATATATTAACTCTTCAATAATTATGCAGCTTTTAACCGTAGCGATTCCTAAGCTTGAACAACTTGCTAAGGAAGGCGAAGAAGGTAGAAAAATTATAGCACGTTACACAAGATACGGAACTGTTATTTTAGCGTTTTTACAAGCAACTGGCTTGTATTTTGGACTAAGAAATGCTGTTTCAAATCCTGGAGTATTTGCATTTTTTACAGTCACATTATCTTTTACTGCAGGAACTGCATTCCTTATGTGGTTAGGTGAACAGATAACTGAGTATGGTATTGGAAACGGTATTTCACTTTTGATTTTTGGTGGTATAGTTTCAAGGGCCCCACAAGGTGCTTGGGCAATTTATTATAACTACGAGATGGGTAAATTTGGCAGCAAGAGCATATTGGGGATTCTAGGTGTTGCAACAGTATTAGCTCTATTCTTGTTAGTTATTGCATTGGTTGTATGGATTCAAGAAGCAGAAAGAAGAATACCGGTACAATACTCAAAAAGAGTTGTAGGTAGGAAGATGTACGGCGGACAAAGTACACATATTCCTATTAAGGTAAATCTGGCAGGTGTTATTCCAATAATATTTGCTATGTCCTTTATAGCATTACCTTCGACTTTGGTATCTTTCTTTGCACCTAATGCTCAAGGTCCAGTATGGGAATATATAAGAAATATGCAACAAAGAGTTGAAATATCTATATTATCAGGATTTTTGGTAATGTTCTTTACATTCTTCTATACATTAATACAGTTCAATCCTATTGAACTTGCTAATAATATGAAGAAAAACGGAGGGTTTATTCCTGGTATAAGACCTGGTAAACCTACATCCGACTATATTACTAAAGTTCTGAACAGAATTACATGGTTCTCAGCTATATTTCTTGCATTAATTCAAATAATGCCAGCAGTACTTGGAGCCGTGACTAAAATTCAAGGAATTTGGTTTGCAGGAACTAGTCTTTTGATTCTTGTGGGTGTCGCATTAGATACTGTTAAACAAGTTGAATCACAGATGCTTATGAGACATTACAAAGGATTTTTAGAGTAGTTTTAGTACATTTGTAACACATTTTAATTAAACCTCTTTTAAACAAATGGAAGGGGAAAAACCTAGAGACTTAAAATTCTATAGTTTTTATTTATTGATGTGTTACAAAGTACTGTTATATTGTAAAGAGTTTTGAACAATGTAGGGGGTGCACAGTGTATTTTTAACATTATAAAAGAAGTTTAATTTGTAATGTTAAAAATCACTTAGAAATGGCGTAAAATTAGACTTTGTTTTTAATATTGTAAGATTAACAAAATAAATTTTTAGATATTAAATGCAGAAGATTAGTTTTATATGCTCCTTAAAAAAATGTAGCATGGTATTTTTTGGAGGCTGTTATGAAAGTTGTTTTGTTAGGGGCACCTGGTTCGGGAAAAGGGACACAGGCCGTAAATATTTCAGATTGGTATGAAATACCTCATATATCGACTGGAGATATATTTAGAAGCAATATAAAGAGTAGTACTGAACTTGGTAAGAAAGCTAAAGAATATATTGATAAGGGGCTACTTGTACCCGATGAATTGACAATTGATATAGTGAGTAACAGACTAAATCAATCTGATTGTAAAGAAGGATTCATACTCGATGGCTTCCCTAGAACTGTTAATCAAGCAGAGAAGCTTGATGGGATACTTAAGGAGATGGGTGCTAACATCGACGTTGTATTGAATATAGAAGTTGAAGATAGTCAAATAATAACAAGGATGGCTGGCCGAAGAGTTTGTCCAAAGTGTGGAATGAGTTATCACATTGATTACAATCCGCCTTTAGAGGGTGATATTTGTAAGAATTGCGGTGAAACAGTTGTTCAGCGAGAAGATGATAAGGAAGAAACTGTGCTTCAAAGACTTACAACTTATCACAAGCAAACCGAACCTCTTATCGAGTATTATGAAAAAGTTAAAAAGCTTGTCACTGTTAAGGGACAGGATAATATTGAGGAAACTACGAGCTGTGTAAAAAAAGCTTTAGGTGGAATATAAATGATATCTATAAAATCAAGAAATGAAATAGACCTTATGAGAAAAGCTGGAGAAGTTGTAGCTCTTGCTCATAAGAAAGTTGAAGAGGTAATACAGCCTGGGATAACAACGGCTGAACTTGACAGAATTGTGGAAGAAGTAATAAGAAAGAATGGTGCAATTCCATCATTCAAAGGTTACAAGTGTCCATATCCAGACGGAAAAGATTATCCTTCAAGTATATGTGCATCAGTAAATAATGAAGTTGTGCATGGCATTCCAGGTTTAAGAGAATTAAAAGATGGCGATATTATAAGTATTGATATTGGTGCATGCTTAAACGGATTTCATGGTGATGCTGCTAGAACTTTTGCTGTCGGAGAAATATCGCCGGAAGCTCAAAGACTTATAGAGGCGACAAAGCAAAGCTTCTTTGAGGGCATAAAGAATGCAGTGGAAGGAAATAGGATAGTTGATATTTCTTCAGCTATTGAGAACTACATAGTTTCCTTTGGCTATTCAGTTGTCAGGGAATATGTAGGGCATGGTATTGGCAGGGAAATGCACGAAGAACCTCAAATACCAAATTATCGTAGCAGGGAAAGAGGTCCTAGGTTGCAACGAGGTATGACGCTAGCCGTAGAACCTATGGTTAATGAGGGAACCTATAAGGTTGAACTTCTTAACAATAAATGGACGGTTGTAACTGCAGACGGTAAGCTTTCGGCCCACTATGAAAACACAATAGCTCTTACGGAGAATGAACCGGTGATATTGACGTTAATAGACTAAGGATCTAAGCAATAAATAGAGGTGAAAAAAATGAACTTAACCCTTGGGCAGATAGTATACTCGAAGGCTGGTAGGGATAAAGGGAAGAAATTCATTGTAATTGATATTATAGATGAGTTATATGTAATGATATCAGATGGGGACCTTAGAAGAATTGAAAATGCCAAGCGTAAAAAGCTGAAGCATTTAAAGATTACCGAGGAAATTGTTTTTCCGATAAGGGAAAAGTTGGAGAAGAAAGTTAGAGTTTTAAACTCTGAAATAAGAAGAGCCTTGGTAGGTCAAAATGAGGCGAATCAAGAAGAGGTATAATCTAGCTTAATAAAATGGGTTTCAAAGCAGGTAAGGAGGGGTTTGAGTCTTGTCAAAGGAAGATGTTATTGAAGTTGAAGGAAAAGTAGTAGAGGCATTGCCTAATGCGATGTTTGAAGTAGAGCTTGAAAATGGCCATAAAATTTTGGCTCATATCTCAGGAAAGCTGAGAATGAATTTTATCAGGATTCTGCCGGGAGATAAGGTTACACTTGAGTTGTCCCCTTATGATTTGACCCGAGGCAGAATAACTTGGAGAGCAAAGTAGTTTTATAGTCAGATGTATATTATTTCTCGGAGATAGCGAGAAAAATGCAAGAATTTCCGAGAAAAATATAGGAGGAGGATTGAAGATGAAAGTAAAACCATCTGTTAAAGTTATTTGTGAAAAATGCAAAATAATCAGAAGGAAAGGCAGAGTAATGGTTATCTGTCAAAATCCTAAGCATAAACAAAGACAAGGTTAAATATTTAAGATGACAGTTGACAATGGGCAGTAGTTATCGTTAAATATATTTATACTGTCTTTTGTCAACTGTCATCAACATAGCAAAAATAACATACAGGAGCGGCTGCACAATATAATTCTTTCCTACTTCTTAAAGATTGATTATTTGTGTCCTGGATTGTTTATTTGATATATTTAATTTTAAAATTACAGACTGTTTTGCATAGTGAGACATTACGCAAATTTATGGAGGTGTAAAGAAAGATGGCACGTATTGCCGGAGTCGACTTACCTAGAGAAAAAAGGGTAGAAATAGGATTGACTTATATCTTTGGAATTGGCAGAACATTGTCAAACAGGATATTGTCAAAAACAGGAATTAATCCTGATACAAGAGTTAGAGATTTGACTGATGATGAGATTAACAAGCTAAGAGAAACAATTGATAAGGAATATAAGGTTGAAGGTGACTTAAGAAGAGAAGTGTCACTCAACATCAAGAGGTTAATGGAAATCGGATGTTATAGAGGTAGAAGACACAAAATGGGTCTACCAGTAAGAGGACAGAAAACTAAGACAAATGCGAGAACAAGAAAAGGTCCTAAGAGAACTGTTGGAGCACAAAGAAAGAAATAGTTAAAGGAGGTTGGCGATTTTAATGGCAGCTAAATCAGGTGGTAAAAGGACCACTAGAAAAAGAAAAGAACGTAAAAATATTGAGCGTGGCGCAGCACATATTCGCTCCACATTTAATAATACAATAGTTACATTGACCGATGTATCGGGTAATGCCCTTTCTTGGTCAAGTGCTGGAAGTCTTGGCTTTAGAGGCTCAAAAAAGAGCACACCCTTTGCAGCACAAATGGCTGCAGAAACAGCAGCAAAAGGTGCTATGGAACATGGTCTTAAACAGGTTGAAGTTTATGTTAAAGGTCCGGGCTCAGGTAGAGAAGCCGCTATAAGAGCTTTGCAAGCAGCAGGTCTTGAAGTAAGTCTAATAAAGGATGTTACTCCAATTCCTCACAATGGTTGCAGACCGCCTAAGAGAAGAAGAGTTTAGTACTAAATTACTGTAAAAATTATTTGGTAGAAAAATATGTTTCTACAAATTAATACTCGTTGGAGGTGTAAAATTAAATGGCAAGATATACCGACGCATCTTGCAGACTTTGCCGTAGGGAAGGCGAGAAACTTTTCCTAAAAGGGGAAAGATGCTATACAAATAAATGTTCGGTTTCTAGAAGAGCTTATGCTCCTGGACAACACGGACAAGGCAGAAAGAAATTATCAGAATATGGACTTCAGCTGCGTGAAAAACAAAAGGCAAGAAGATATTATGGAGTTCTTGAAGGACAGTTTAGAAAATATTTTCAAATGGCAGTTAGGAAAAAAGGAGTTACTGGTGAAAACTTGCTTCAATTATTAGAATTAAGGCTGGATAATGTAGTTTATAGATTAGGGCTTGCATCATCTAGACCAGAAGCAAGGCAATTAGTTAGACATGGTCACTTTACAGTTAACGGAGGTAAAGTTAATATACCATCATATTTAACTAAATTAGGTGATTCTATAGCTGTAGTTGAAAAGAGCAAATCCTCACCAAAAATAAAAGCTATAGCAGAAAGTGCTGCTGGAAGAACAATTCCAAAATGGCTTGAATTAGATGTGGAGAACCTTACTAGTAAAATAGTTGCTCTTCCATCAAGAGATGATGTTGATTTACCTTTGAAAGAAAACCTTATAGTTGAATTATACTCCAAGTAATAAAGCTGGAAATGGATTGAGAAATGTAATTTTGTGTTTTATCTTTCCATATAATATGTATTAAGTGTACTTGCTTGGTTCAGCAACTGAGGATTCTTAAGTTTAGGGATGGAAGTTCAATATATGGTTTGCTTAGAGATAAAGAATGTTGAATCAGTTGCCCTCAAAAAAATAAATTTGTTATAAAAGGAGGGTTTTTGATGATAGAGATTGAAAAGCCTAAAATAGAATGTGTGATTTCGAGCGAAGATAACTCTTATGGCAAATTTGTAGTTGAGCCTTTAGAGCGTGGATATGGTATCACTCTTGGTAATGCATTAAGAAGAATCTTACTTTCGTCTCTACCTGGTATTGCTGTAACTTCAATTAAAATTGACGGTGTATTGCATGAGTTCTCAACAATACCTGGTGTAGTAGAAGATGTAACAGAAATTATTCTTAATATAAAAGGTATATCTTTAATGCTTCATGGAGAAGGACCTAAAGTTGTCTATATTGATGCTGACGGAGAAGGAGAAGTAACGGCTGCAGACATTAAAGCGGATGCAGAAGTTGAAATTTTAAATCCGGAACATAAAATAGCAACACTAAGTGGTGAACATAAACTATACATGGAACTTACGCTTGATAGAGGACGAGGCTACGTTTCTGCAGAAAGAAATAAGCATCCAGGACAGCCAATAGGTGTTATACCTGTTGATTCCATTTATACTCCAGTAACTAAGGTAAATTATACAGTCGAAAATACTCGTGTCGGACAGGTCACAGATTATGACAAATTGACACTTGAGGTATGGACTAACGGAAGTATAAAACCGGATGAGGCAATTAGCCTTGGTGCAAAGGTAATGAGTGAACATTTAAATCTGTTCATTGATTTATCTGATAATGCAAAGAACGCTGAGATCATGGTCGAGAAAGAAGAGACCAAGAAAGAAAAAGTTCTTGAAATGACAATAGAAGAACTTGATTTGTCAGTTAGATCGTACAACTGCTTAAAGAGAGCAGGAATAAATAATGTTGAAGATCTTATAAATAGGACTGAAGAAGATATGATGAAGGTTCGTAATCTTGGTAGAAAGTCCTTAGAAGAAGTCCTTAACAAGCTTAAAGCATTAGGTTTGTCCTTAGCTCCAAGCGAAGACTAATCAATAAAATAAGTAAACAAGATTTGTTGTAAAGGAGGTATAAGAATGCCAGGGCAAAGAAAATTAGGGCGTGCTACTGACCAGAGAAAAGCAATGCTTAAAGGATTGGTATCATCTCTCTTTGAAAATGGTAAAATTGAAACAACCGAGGCTAGAGCCAAGGAAGTTAAAAATATTGCAGAAAAGCTTATTGCATTAGCTGTCAAAGAATGCGATAATTATACATCAAAACAAGTTAAAGTTAGTGCAGTTAAACGTGACCCAAAAGGTATGAAAATTACCAATAAGGTTACATCAAAAAACGGTAAAACTTATTACGTTAATGAGAGGGAAATCAAGACTGATATGGTTCAAGTAGATAACCCTTCAAGACTTAGTGCAAGAAGAAGAGCTATGAATTGGTTCTACAGGATCAAGGATGCTGAAGGTAAAACAATTAGTTTGACTAATAAGTTGTTTGACGAAATTGCTCCTAAGTACAAAGATAGAAATGGTGGATATACAAGGATCTATAAATTAGGTCCAAGAAAAGGCGATGGAGCAGAAGTAGTAATATTAGAGTTTGTATAATACGAACTGATAGGGGATTAGGTGGAGTTATCATCCACACTAATCCCTTTTAATAATTCTGTATTTTATATTAAGAGATGAGCAAAAATAATGAGGATTGTAAAAGGTAATGGATATGATTGTATTTGACAAAACGGAATATAAGTATAAAAGTGATGATGAAATTAATATAAAGCCAGCAGTATCCAATCTCAATATAAGGATTGAGCAAGGTCAGTTTGTCGTGGTTATAGGTAGAAATGGCTCAGGGAAGTCAACTTTTGCAAGGCTTATCAATGCACTTATCCTGCCAACAAAGGGTACTGTCTATGTAAACAACATTAATACTTTAGAAGATGAGTTTTTGTGGGATATAAGGCAATCAATAGGTATGGTGTTTCAAAATCCCGACAATCAAATAGTAGCAACTTCTGTTGAAGAGGATGTGGCTTTTGGACCAGAAAATTTGGGTGTCGTCTCAAGTGAAATAAAAGCTAGAGTGAAAGACTCTCTAAAGGCAGTAGGAATGCATGAGTACAGTAAAGTAGCACCTCATAACCTATCGGGGGGTCAAAAGCAAAGAATTGCAATTGCCGGAATTCTTGCAATGAAACCTAATTGTATAATATTAGATGAAGCTACATCAATGCTTGATCCAACTGGAAGAACAGAAGTTTTAGAAGTCTTAAGGAAGTTAAACAAAGAAGAAAATATTACTATCATCCATATTACGCATCATATGAATGAGGCAGTATATGGAGATAGATTGATTATTATTGATGATGGAAACATTGTTAAGGATGACTCTCCCCGAGAAGTGTTTGCTGATGTTGAGGGGCTAAAGAAATTAGGTCTCGATGTCCCACAAGTAACTGAACTGTTTTATGAATTGAAAAAGGAAGGAATTGAGCTACCACTGAATATTATTGATATTGATGAAGCCGTTGAGGTTCTTAGAGAACTTTTTACAGTAAGTTAAATCTATTACCCCGTTTTGTGCTAAGGTCTTTTCAAAAAAACTATACTTAATATAACGAACAAATCTACAATAAAAGTCTAAAAACACAAAGTAATAGATCAATATTTAGCGGTGCAAACATAAGTATAAAAAGGATAACTGTCTAGTTTTTTTAGAAAGACTATATCAAAATTTATAGGTTCAAACGGTTTTAGTGCTTTTTAGTATCCAATAGCCTGCGTCCTTGTTAATCACTTCGCAGTTTCCGTATATCGATTCAAGTTTGTCAACCGCTGATTTTGCACCTTGTTTTTTCTGAATAACTATATATATAGAACCCTTGGTATTTAAATACTCGATACTTTGTTCAAATATAGGGTATATAACTTTTTTTCCAGTTCTTATTGGGGGATTGCTGACAATTACATCAAATTTGCCTGTTACCTTTGAGAAACCGTCGCTTTGTATTGCTTTTACATTGCTTGCGTGATTAAGCTGTATATTTCGATTTGCCAAATCCACAGCTCTTTCGTTTATATCAATCATTGTGACTTTAGCAGAGGGATTTAGAAAAGATAGTGAGATACCTATTACGCCATAACCGCAACCAATATCAAGAATCTCGCCGGTAATACTAGGTGTAGAATTTATAAGAAGCTCACTTCCAAAATCAACTCTTTTCTTTGAAAAAACACCCGAGTCTGTAATAAGGTCGAGCTTAATATCCTTAGTTTTAAAGAGAATTTTATTTTCGTCATGTGAAACACTTGGATTCTGCGAATAATAATGCTCCATTAAATTTTCCTCCTAACCCATGAAAATAGAAATATCTATAGTAGTGTTTATTTTATTGCTTAAAAGTATTCTACTAATTATAACATAGAATAATGGAGCCCTGTAAAGTATAAAAGATGTTATATGTTTCGAAATAAAAATTATATAAAAATTTATTAAGCAACTATATGAAAGACTTGAAGTAATACGATAAAAAGTGTATAAATAGTATGATATGCTAAAAACACAAGTGGTCTGTAATATGGTTAATCTAGTTCGGAGGTAAAATGTCAATTAAAGTTGAGAACCTCTCATATATATATATGAAAGGGACTCCATTTGAAAAAAAAGCACTTGATAATATAAATATGAATATTGCTAATGGTGAATTTATGGGAGTTATTGGGCATACCGGCTCCGGAAAGTCAACACTAGTCCAGCATATGAATGGAATACTTAAGCCGACTTCAGGCAAAGTATATGTCAACGGTACAGATATAACGGGGAAAAATGCAAAAGACCTTAGAAATCAGGTTGGAATTGTTTTTCAATACCCGGAACATCAGTTGTTTGAGGAAACCGTTTTTAAAGATATAGCCTTTGGTCTCGAAAGAAGAGCTTTGAATAAGACAGAAATAGAAGTGAAAGTAAAAAATGTTATTAAAACTGTTGGTCTAACACAGGAGTTATTGAACAGGTCTCCCTTTGAACTTTCAGGTGGGCAAAAGAGAAGAGTGGCTATTGCAGGGGTTTTAGTTCTAGAGCCTAAAATACTTGTACTAGATGAGCCAGCTGCAGGACTTGATCCTAAGGCCAGAGATGAGGTATATGCACTGATATCAAATCTTCACAGAAAGCTAAATGTTACTGTTATTTTGGTATCTCACAGTATGGAGGATATTGCGAGATTAGTTAAAAGAGTTATAGTTATGAACCAAGGAACAATAGAAATGGATGGAACTCCTGCACAAGTTTTCAACCAGTGGCAAAGGCTTGAGGAAATTGGGTTATCGGCACCTCAAATGACTCATTTGATGAGAAGGCTCAAAAGTATATGCCCCGAAATCAATGAGAATACTTTTACCGTTTCGGAGGCTAAAGAGGAAATTATGAAATATATTAGGGTGAATAAATGATAAAAGATATAACATTAGGCCAATATTTTCCCGGCGATTCGATTATTCACAAGATAGATCCAAGAGTAAAAATAGTATTAACAATGGTACTAATGATATCATTACTGTTAATTGAGTCGTATGCAGCATTTATATTGTATGCTGTATTGAGTTTTACAGCTGTTTTTGCCTCTAATATACCCATAAGGTACACTTTAAAAGGACTTAAGCCGATTATATTCATTATCATCTTTGCGGGTCTTATGAATATCTTATTTACGCCTGGAACGACTATATTTGGTTTCAAATTTATAAGAATAACCCATGAGGGAATTCATTTAGCGGTGAAAATGGCATTTAGATTGTCTCTACTTGTTATTAGCACCTCACTGCTTACTTTGACAACAACTCCCATTGCATTAACCGATGGGATTGAGAGGCTATTTGCACCTCTAAAGTATATTAAAGTTCCTGTTCACGAGTTTGCAATGATGATGACTCTAGCACTTAGGTTTATTCCAACTTTGTTAGAAGAGACGGATAAGATAATGAAGGCTCAGTCATCACGGGGAGCGGATTTTAATACCGGGAATATTGTTAAAAGGGCTAAGAGCTTTTTACCTATACTAGTACCATTGTTTGTAAGTGCCTTCAGGAGAGCAGATGAACTAGCTGATGCGATGAATGCTAGGTGCTATAGAGGTGGTGTAGGCAGAACGAGAATGAATGAGCTGAGATTATCAAGAGTTGATTTTGTAGTATGCTTAGTTGTAATTATTTTTGAAGTATTATTATTCATGCTATAGCTACATTTTATATATGTACAATGTATCAATTTGCTTGTATAATTATTTATACATATATATTTCTCGAAAAACGCTTTACATTTTCCTTTCATTTTTTCGAGGAAATTATGTATATCTATCAGTTGAACTCAAATTAATAATTTAAGAGACTAACCTGAGTTCAATATAAATAAATATTTGGGAGGGTAATTATGTATTACGTGGGTATTGACCTTGGCGGAACTAATATAGCTGCGGGTTTGGTTAATAAGGCAGGAGAAATCATATATAAGGATAGCACGCCAACAAACGCACAAAGGCCTTATACGGAAATCATTAAGGATATGGCAGATCTAACTCTAAAAGTGATAAAAGAGGCAGGTGTGAACATAGATGAGGTAGAGAAAATCGGTATTGGAAGCCCTGGTACTCCAGATTGTAAAGAGGGAATCCTTATCTTTAGTGGTAATCTGAATTTTAGAAATGTGCCCATTAAAGCAGAAATGCAAAAATACATTGACTTGCCTGTATATCTTGATAACGATGCAAACTGTGCAGCACTTGCTGAGGAAGTTGCAGGAAGTGCAAAGGGGACGAAGCATTCCGTTACTATTACATTAGGGACAGGTATAGGTGGAGGAATAATTATAGACGGAAAAATTTACAGTGGCTTTAACTTTGCAGGTGCAGAAATTGGTCATATGGTTATGGTTTGTGATGGAATACAATGTACCTGTGGAAGAAAAGGATGTTGGGAGAGTTATGCGTCCGCTACTGCATTAATAAGACAAACAACAAAAGCAGCACAAGAAAACCCTGATTCAATAATTAACAAGCTTATTGAGGGTGATTTTTCAAAGATAAATGCCAAAACAGCTTTTGATGCTGCTAAACAAGGAGATGAGACAGGTAATAGAGTAGTTCAACAGTATATTAAATATATAGCTGAAGGTCTTATAAATGTGATAAACATCTTTATGCCTGAAGTGGTAGTAATCGGCGGAGGGGTATGTAAAGAAGGTGACTATCTACTTAAACCGTTGAAGGAATTGGTTTATGCAGGAGTGTTCAGCAGAGAAGAGATACCACAGACACAAATAAAGACAGCTCTTTTGGGGAATGATGCAGGAATAATCGGTGCTGCTATGCTAGGAGAGAATTTATAAAAAAATTTTTAATATAAATTATCAAAGGGCACAAATGATTGTGTCCTTTACTAATTAAATAAAGCTTTTTTGGGGGATTCTAATCTAAATATTGGATGTGTTATTTTGAAAGCTCTGCTAAAAATAAAAAGCAAATAGGTGAGAAAAGAAATGAAAAATGTCAAGCTGACAATTGAATACGATGGTACTAATTATCATGGTTGGCAAGTTCAATCAAATGCTAAGACGGTTCAGGGAACGGTTGAGAGAGCAATACGGGGACTAACGGGGGAGGAAATTACTATAACGGGTTCAAGTAGGACGGATCAGGGGGTTCACGCCTATGGACAAGTTGCGAATTTTCTTACCCAGTCGAATATACCTCAAGACAGGTTTTCATATGCTTTAAACAGAATGCTTCCAGACGATATAGTTATAAAAAAGTCTGAAGAAGTTAGCCTCGATTTTCATGCAAGACATTGTTCAAAGGGTAAGAAATACAGATATTTAATTTATAACTCCAGTTTTCCTTCGGCAATATTTCGAAATAGGGCTTATCATGTATCGCATCAACTTGATTTTGAAGAAATGCAAAAATCAATCGGTTACTTTTTGGGTACTCACGACTTTTCGGCATTCAGATCAACGGGAAGCAGCGTAAAAACATCTGTAAGAACAATATTTGATGTAAAGCTGACTAAATCAGAAGACAATATTTGGTTTGAAGTATCTGGCGACGGTTTTTTATACAACATGGTTAGAATAATTGTGGGTACAATAGTTGATGTGGGTATGGGAAGGATTAAGTCAAAGGAAATTCCAAGCATTATTGAGAGTCTTGAAAGAAAGAGGGCAGGAAGGACCGCACCACCACAAGGTTTATATTTAGTAGAAGTTTATTATTGAGAATGACAAAAAGTGAAATGGCGAACGATTATACGAGAGTATAGAGCAAATAAGGGCAAAAAAGCAAAGGAAATAAAAGATAAATTAAAAAAACAATAAAATATACTTGACACTAACTTGTGACTGTATTAAAATTAATAAGTGTCGAAAATTTGGTTCACTAATAACTGAACTGAAAATTAATTATATAAATATTTTTTTACGATTGTTTTAAGGAGGTTCGAATTCGAATGAAAACTTTTATGGCAAAAGCCCATGAAGTTCAAAGAAAGTGGTATATTGTTGATGCTGAAGGCAAAACTCTTGGAAGATTAGCTAGTGAAGTTGCGAAAATATTAAGAGGAAAGAATAAGCCTGAATATACTCCACATGTTGATACGGGTGATCATGTAATTGTTTTGAATGCAGAGAAGGTTGTTCTTACAGGAAATAAGTTAGACCAAAAGTTGTATAGACATCACTCACTTTATCCTGGAGGTTTGAAGGAAATTAAATACAGAGCTTTCATGCAGGATAAACCTGAAAGAGCAGTTGAAATAGCTATTAAAGGTATGTTGCCACATAATAGCCTTGGAAGAGCAATGTTCAGAAAATTGAAAGTATACAGAGGCTCTGAACATGAGCATGCAGCACAAAAACCAGAAAAGCTAGAAATTTTATAATTAGGAAGGAGGCGTAGAATTTTATGTCAAAGGTACAGTATTACGGAACTGGAAGAAGAAAAAAATCTATTGCAAGAGTTAGACTTGTTCCTGGAGAAGGAAAAGTTATTATAAATGATAGAGATCTTGATAACTATTTTGGTTTGGAGACTTTGAAAGTTATAGTTAAACAGCCATTAGTACTTACAGATACAGGTAGCAAGTTTGATGTAATCTGCAAAGTTATAGGTGGAGGTTACACTGGTCAAGCTGGAGCTATAAGACACGGTATTTCAAGAGCTCTTCTAAAGGCGGATGAGGAGTTAAGACCTGTATTAAAAAAGGCAGGTTTCCTCACAAGAGATCCAAGAATGAAGGAAAGAAAGAAATACGGTCTCAAGAAAGCAAGAAGAGCACCACAGTTCTCAAAGAGATAATTGCAAATTTTACAAAAGTCCCGAAAACACAACGTTTCGGGGCTTTGTTTTTTTGTCGTGTCGCAAACTCAATTTAATACCAGAATAAAATTATATATTTTAATATTATGTTTAGAGTAAAATAAAAATATATATTTTGATATTTTGTACTATAATATATAAACGCTCCCGTGAAGGGAGCAACATTTCAATGGTTGGAATATAAAAGGCTTCCTGCCTTGTTTTTATTGGGTGCAGGAGGCTTTTTTATTCCTTAAGACACTTTTATGCAGGGGTAGAACACGAATTTCTTATATTCCCCTATATAAAAGTGTATATTTATACTAATTGAATATTACAGGGTTTCGATAACATTCGTTCCCATTAAAAAATAAAAAACGAATAGGGTAGGCTCCAAGTACAAAAAGCCTCGGACGGACAATCTGGCACTACTCACAGACCGCCCGTAAGTTGGATTTTAGTGTTATGTACCAACTCAAATAATAAAGCACGGGGGAGAGACGATAGCGGGCAGAGCCAATTGCACGGCTCCTGTATCGGTTTATAGCTACTTAGCGAACAGATGAAGTTTTCGTGAAGATTGCTCAACGGTTGAGATTGAGAATTGTAGCATATTATAATACTATGATACACTATCGTAAGAACTAGTCCACAATGTGGAGGATACTTACACATATTGAGTGCAATTTAATCATATCGCTATGAATAGTCGTTAGCGACCGAAAGGGTGTGTATGCTGGGATTTAACGTATTTCCCAGAGTCGAGTAGTTGACCGTGAACCGACAATGTAGATAACGTATAGTTGAAATACTATACAAGGGATGCGACCCACGACTGAACTAGCGTCTAGGACGAATGTAAGCGTGGTAATCGTAAGTGGATACCTCAGCCGAGTCACCCTCGGAACTGGATACAATAAAACGGTGCAGACTTACTAGCTTTTGCTAGGATAAGTCTGCCCTTCTTTCCAAGAGAATTTAATAACATCGCAAAAAAATTACAAAATGGAGCCATTCGGCTCCCTTTTTTTGCTCGTTATTAAATTGCGTTTTCCTCGCCTCATTCCCTGGAACAGGAGGCGCTCTCCTGTTCAAGTAGGTTTAGCCTAATTTTTTGTATTCAAATAATTGTTACCTTTGCTTTGACTGCTGTTGCCTCGCTATGCTCGGGATTATGGCGACACTATGTGTCGCGTTACCATTCAGAAGATTAATTATTTACCACAATATTTCATTATTTTTTTGATAGAAATCTTTTTGGCATACTTTAGATATATAAAAATGTACCTCTAATATTGAAAAATATAAAAATGTATGATAATGTAAATATGAAAGTTAACGGAGGTGAGCTTCATGGCATTTAGTTATAACAAATTGTGGAAACTACTAATCGATAAAAAGATAAATAAAGTCACACTCAGGGATGCTGTATCCATAACACCTACAACGCTATCGAGGCTCAGCAAAGACCAGAATGTCAGTATGGATGTTTTAGGTAGAATATGCAAGTATTTAAAATGTGATATCGGAGATATCGTAGAATATATAAACGAACAGGAGGCAGAAAAATGAATTCGAATTTTGGATTTTTAGAAAAAGCCTTCCCTGTTTTATCACAAATCGGAAGCACAGCAGAAGACTACTTATATACAGATACAAATTCTTGTTTGATAAAACTGGGGTTATTTGGTGAGACCATTGTAAATATCATGCTAAAATTAGATAATATTGCTCCACCATCTTATGATAATACCCACGCAAACCGAATAAAGCTTTTAAAGCAAAATGGGCTACTGCCAAAAGATATAGATGATATCTTTTATTCTCTTAGAATGACACGTAATAAGGCTGTCCATGCGAACTATGATTCTCTTGAAGATTGCAAAATACTTCTTGAAATGGCATATAATCTCGGAGTATGGTTTATGCAGACTTATGGTGACTGGGGATACCTTCCTAAAGATTTTGTGTTGCCCGAAAACTCCAGCTATCAAGTTGATTATGAAGCTCTTTTAAAAGAGAAAGAAGAATTAATCAAGAAACTGACTGACCAAGTAGAAAAGATAAATGATAGTCAAGACACTACTATTGAGGAAAGAGCTAAAAAAGCAAAAACGGCAGCAGACCAAATAAACCTATCAGAAAAAGAAACCCGTTATATAATTGACGAACAGCTTCGCAAAGTAGGTTGGGAAGCTGATACTGTAAACTTGCGTTACTCAAAAGGAACAAGACCTCAAAAAGGTAGAAATATTGCTATTGCCGAATGGCCAACAGATTCGAAAGTTGGAGATAGGGGCTATGCTGATTACGCCCTTTTTGTTGGTTTGAATCTAGTGGGTATTGTTGAGGCAAAACGTAAATATACGGATATTCCATCGGTTATAGATTATCAGTGTAAGGATTATGCCAAGGAAGTCAAGGAAGAGCATGCAGTATATCAGGTTAGTACATGGAATGAATATAAAGCACCATTCCTTTTTGCAACCAATGGAAGAAAATACTTAAAACAGCTTGAAACAAAGTCTGGTATCTGGTTTCTGGATACTCGCCAAAGCTCCAATATTCCAAAAGCTCTACAAGGTTGGATGAGTCCTGATGGAATTATTGAAATGCTGGAAAAGGATATTGCAACTGCAAACAAATCATTAGAGGATATGCCGTATGACCTTCTGAGAGATAAGGACGGTCTTAATTTGCGTGAGTATCAGATTGAAGCTATAGAAGCAGCAGAGAATGCAATTATTAACGGCAAACAAAGAGTGCTTCTGTCAATGGCAACAGGAACGGGTAAAACTAGAACAATACTGGGCATGGTTTATCGTTTTATTAAAACAGATAGATTTAAGCGTGTTCTTTTTCTTGTTGACCGTACCGCTCTAGGCGAACAAGCACAGGATGTATTTAAAGAAGTTAAAATTGAAGAACTGATGACTCTGGATGAAATTTATAATATTAAAAATCTTGAAGATATAGAGATAGACAAAGAAACAAAAATCCATGTTGCAACGGTACAAAGCCTTGTGAAACGGATTTTATATAATGAAGATGAAACGATGCCTTCTGTTACCGATTATGACCTTGTCATTATTGATGAAGCCCATCGGGGTTATATACTTGATAAGGAAATGGGAGAAGACGAGCTTCTATACCGTAATCAAGATGATTATGTAAGCAAGTACCGAACTGTAATAGAATATTTTGATTCATCAAAGATTGCACTCACAGCAACTCCTGCATTACATACGTCAGAGATTTTTGGAAAGCCAGTATTTAACTATTCTTACCGAAAAGCTGTAATTGAGGGATATTTAGTTGACCATGATGCTCCACATAATATTATTACTAAGCTAAGCAAGGAAGGAATTAACTACGAAAAGGGTGAAACTGTAGCAATTTATGACCCTGTGACAGGCGAAATAACAAATAGTGGTGAACTGGAAGATGAACTTAAATTTGATGTGGAAAAGTTTAACCGCCAAGTCATTACAGAAAATTTCAATCGCACTGTATTGGAAGAGATTGCGAAAGACCTGAATCCTGACGGCGAGGGCAAGACATTGATTTATGCAGTAGATGACACCCATGCAGACCTCATAGTGAAAATCTTAAAAGAGATTTTTGAACCTTATGGTGTAGATAATGATGCTGTTATGAAAATTACTGGTAGTGTTGGCGGAGGAAATAAGAAAAAAGTATTAGAAGCAATTAAAAAATTCAAAAATGAAAAGTATCCCAATATAGCTGTTACTGTTGATTTACTTACCACAGGAATTGATGTACCAGAGATAACCACGCTTATTTTTATGAGGCGTGTAAAATCCCGTATTTTGTTTGAGCAGATGATGGGGCGTGCTACTCGTCTCTGTCCAGAAATAAGTAAAACACATTTTGAAATATATGACCCTGTGGGGGTGTATGAGTCTCTAGCGGATGTAAATACCATGAAGCCAGTTGTGGCTAATCCGACTGTAACTTTTGACGAGCTTCTGCATGGATTGGAAACTCTCCCGACTGAAGCTCAGACACAAAATCAAATAGACTTGATTATTGCTAAGTTACAACGGAAAAAACGTAAATTAAGTGAAAAATTAATAGCACATTTTATAGACTTGTCTGGAGGCCATAATCCTACACAATTCATTGATAAACTTAAATCAATGTCTGTGAGCGAAGCCAAGGAACTATTGATAAAAAACAGAAAATTATTTGAAATGCTAAATGAAGGCGGTATGAATCCAGGGCGTGCAGTTGTTATTTCTGATAAAGAAGACGAATTGGTAAGTCATACCAGAGGGTATGGAAAAGGACTTAAACCAGAAGACTATCTGGATGAGTTTAAAGCCTTTATCACCAATAATATCAATAACATTGCGGCACTTAATGTGGTTTGCACTAGACCAAAAGAATTGACAAGGGAAAGTCTGAAAAGTCTTAAACTTGAGCTTGACCGCCAAGGCTTTACTGAGAAACAGCTCAATACTGCATGGAAAGAGTTAAAAAATCAGGATATCGCAGCTGATATAATCAGCTTTATCCGTAAAGAAGCAATTGGGTCTGTACTTCTAAGCCATGAAC
Organism: Clostridiaceae bacterium; assembly: GCA_012519925.1. GTDB lineage: Bacteria > Bacillota > Clostridia > Acetivibrionales > Acetivibrionaceae > Acetivibrio. Next base: position 4,220 of record JAAYPF010000195.1, on the reverse strand, counting down.
AGCGTATAATAAATGCTGTACAAAAACTAAAAAAGAATCATTCTTTCAGTAAAATGGAATTGGACTGGCTAAATCGTATTGAAACTTACTTGCTCCATGAAACTGTACTGGATAAGGAAGCCTTTGATAGTGGAGCATTTAAAAATTTTGGTGGTTTTGAAAGAATTAATAAAGTGTTTAAAAATAAACTAGAAAGTGTCATATCGGAACTGAATGAGTATCTATATGATGATGGGGGCAAAACAGCATGAACAATCAAGAAATCGTATCAAAGCTTTGGAACTTATGTAATGTACTTAGGGATGATGGTATTACCTATCATCAGTATGTTACAGAGCTAACATATATCCTGTTTTTAAAAATGGCAAAAGAAACAGGAACGGATGGACAAATACCAGAGAATTACCGCTGGGACAAGTTGATAAAGCCAAAAGGCGTTGAATTGAAACGCTTTTACAAAGATTTATTAAGTCATTTGGGTGAAAATTGTACAGGTAGGGTTCGTGAAATATATGCAGGAGCATCCTCCAATATTGAAGAGCCAAAAAACCTTGAAAAAATCATTACTTCTATAGATGCTCTTGACTGGTATTCTGCAAAGGAAGAAGGTCTTGGAAACCTATATGAAGGTTTGCTTGAAAAAAATGCAAACGAGAAAAAGTCAGGAGCAGGACAGTACTTCACGCCTCGTGTGATAATAGATGTAATGACAAAGCTAATTGCTCCTCAAGCTGGTGAGCTTTGTAATGACCCTGCCTGTGGAACATATGGGTTTATGATAGCTGCAGACCGCTTTGTGAAAGACCATACTGATAATTTATTCAGCCTTTCCTTAGAACAGCAGGAATTTCAGAGAAAAAAAGCGTTCACGGGCTGTGAGTTGGTACATGAAACTCATAGGCTTGCATTGATGAATGCCATGCTTCATGATATCGAAGGAGAAATTCTACTTGCTGATACCCTCTCCAATCACGGAAAGGCTATGAAAAATTTTGATGTTGTGCTGACCAATCCACCTTTTGGAACGAAAAAAGGCGGTGAGCGTGCTACCCGTGATGATTTTACTTACCCTACATCTAATAAGCAGTTAAACTTCTTACAGCATATTTATAGAAGCTTAAAAGCGAACGGTAAAGCACGGGCAGCAGTTGTATTGCCTGATAATGTATTGTTTGCCGACGGTGACGGAGCATCAATTCGTAAAGACTTGATGGATAAATGTAATCTTCATACGGTTTTACGTCTGCCAACGGGTATTTTCTATGCTCAGGGTGTAAAGACCAATGTGTTGTTTTTCACTCGTGGGAATACAGAAAAGGATAATACTAAAGAAGTCTGGTTCTATGATTTGCGTACCAATATGCAGAACTTTGGCAAGACAAATCCATTAAAGGCAGAGCATTTCAATGGGTTTATTAATGCTTATACTGCAGAGGATAGAAGTAAAATCCAAGATGAACGATGGAATGTATATACTCGCAAGCAAATTGAGGATAAAAACAACAGCCTTGACCTTGGGCTTATTCGTGATGACAGCGTCTTGGACTATGAAGATTTACAAGACCCAATCGAAAGCGGTGAAGAAATCGTTGCACAGCTTGAAGAAGCAGTGGATTTGATAATGAGTGTTGTGAAGGAATTAAAGTCATTAGGGGGTAATGACTAATGGCTAAAGAAAAACAACAGGAATTATCTATAGAAGAAAAGTTGGAACAAGCATTGGTATCAGAGGATGAACAACCTTATGAAGTGCCGAGTAATTGGGTGTGGACACAGTTAAGCTATATTGCTGACTTGAAAAGTGGAACTACTTTACCAGGAGACGTTGAGTTGCCTGATGGAAAGATGCTTTATATTAAAGTTGCTGATATGAATTTGCTGGACAACCAATTCGAAATATTGTCTTCTTCTAGATATGTTAACACTTATAATGAATCCCAATTAATACCTGAGAATAGCATTCTCTTTCCGAAAAGAGGAGGAGCGATTTTAACAAATAAAAAAAGGATAACGAGGAAACCACTGTTAGTGGACTTGAATATAATGGCAATAACTCCGAGGGTGCAATTGCTTTATATGTATTATTGGTTTTTAACAGTTGATTTAGCAGAAATTAATAATGGTTCTAATGTACCTCAGATAAACAATAAAAATATAGCCCCATTATTAGTTCCTCTTCCCCCCCGCGCTGAGCAACAGCGAATTGTTGACCGCATTGAAAGCCTTTTTGAGAAGCTTGATAATGCAAAGGAACTGATACAAAATGCCCTTGATACCTTTGGAATCCGTAGAGCTGCAATTCTCCATAAAGCACTCACAGGAGAACTCACTGACCAATGGCGTAAGAAGAACGGTGTTGGAATGGAAAACTGGGAGGAAAAGAGTCTTAAAGAGGTTTGCTCATTAATAACTGATGGAACACACCAGACACCTACATATTCTGATGAGGGATATGTTTTTCTATCATCTAAAAATGTTACTTCTGGCAAAATAGATTGGGATAATGTTAAATACATTCCCCAAGAGCTGCATGACAAATTGTATTCAAGATTAGCGCCACAGGTTAATGATATTTTGCTTGCTAAAAATGGGACTACAGGGGTCGCAGCCATTGTTGATAGAGATTGCATATTTGATATATATGTTAGTCTTGCTCTTTTGCGTCCTCGTATGGAGATTGTTCTACCTAAATTTCTTTTGTATTCAATTAACAATCCTATAACTAAAGATAAATTTAATGGTGAATTGACAGGAATTGGGTTGCAAAACCTTCATCTGCGTGATATTAGGGCAACTGTAATCTCAATTCCATCTCTTTCTGAGCAACAGGAAATTGTCCGAGTTTTGGACAACCTCTTTGAAAAGGAAGAAAAAGCAAAAGAGTTTTGTGATGCCATAGATAAAATTGATTTGATGAAAAAAGCCATTCTTGCCCGTGCGTTCCGAGGCGAACTAGGGACAAATGACCCAAGTGAAGAAAGTGCGGTAGAATTACTTTCGAGCATACTTTGATATAAAAAAACAAATAGGGATGTGTGGGGGTACGTATTATGGATTCTAAAGGTAAATTAAAAGTACAAGATATATATATAGGAAAACCAGATGCAAAAGACGAGTTGCTATTACAAAAATCTAATGAGTTTCTTGAAAGCTATGTAATTCCGCCTAATTTCTCCTTTGATGATATTATCAATAAGGACAAAATGTTTATTTATGGAAATAAGGGAACGGGAAAAACAGCATTGTTACTTTACCTTGAATCTGAATGTCAAAAACATGATGATTGTACATGTACTTCGTTTATATTATTTAAATCACAGTATGGCAATGTACAAAGACTTGGTTTGGATAAAATCTCTAGAAATATTGTTAAAACAATAGATGTAGATAATGATATTTTACAAAATGAGCAAGATTTCGAATATATTTGGCGTTGGATATTTTTCAAGCATATTGTTGAAGAGAATGAAAACTCCAATTGCGGTATTTTTGTTGATGACGAAAACTGGACTAATTTTGTTGCTACAGTAAATCGCATCCTACCTGAAAGAACGTCTGGGAAAATATTTAAATTCCCAAGTATAGTTAAAATTGGAATGTCTTACTCAAGTGAAACAAGTGGTACTCAATCAATTAAACCTGAATTGACACTTGACTTTAACGAAAAAGAAAATCTAAAAGAATATACTCAATTTGTATCTTTAATTGATGTAGCTGCAAAGCAGTTTGGTAAGCTTACTCGGACAGATATCCCCTTCTATATATTTGTGGATGAATTGGAAGCGTTCTATGCTGATGATGATATTCTTTGCCGTGATTTGAGAATGATTAGAGATTTGATATTAACAGTAAAATTATTTAACGATTTTTTCATTACATATGGCTTTGCGAAAACAAAATTTATATGCTCTATACGAACAGAAATAGTTAATAGTGTTATTCAATTTGTACCACCAAAGGAAATCAATAAGGTTATATCTGGCTTTTCGTGGCCACTAATATGGAATTATAGCAATACCAACTCATATGCGCACCCAATATTTGAAATATGGTTACGTCGCATAGAATTAAGTGAAACCCGTATTGGAAATAAGTGGCGCTTCGCTATTTTGTGTGGGTAAACACACTAATTAGTTAATTAATTCCGCTAAATTTTCATTTATTACTGGAAAAATTGTATGTTAACTTTCCAGCCAAAAGATATATCATAGCAATAAAGT
>JAAYPF010000194.1 GCA_012519925.1 Clostridiaceae bacterium | reverse complement strand
ATAAGCTTTACTTCTCAACCGATTAAAATAGATAAACATACAGGTACACTTTGGAATTACAGCATTCTTACAGATGATAATATGAATTATAAGAGTTTAGAAGTGTTTTGGAAAAAGGATGATAAGATGTATAGAATAAGCTATTTTGTGCCCGGAAACCTATGGAATGAAAAGGAATACAATACCTTCTTAAGCATTGTAAAATCCTTTAAAACTTATTAACCTATATAATCAAATAGTGCTTAAAATGCCTTAAATACTTTACTAATTAGTTTCACTCTCATTAACAGAAGCAGAACGTGCAACCCTTACACAATTTCTTCCGCCTTCCTTTGCATCATACAATGCATTGTCAGCCATCTTCAAAAGCTCGGATTCTGTTTTTGAGATTTCCGGATATGATGACAAACCAAAGCTAACAGTAACAGAGGCAGCTACCAACTCATCCTTGATAGTTGTTTTAGCAATTTTCTCTCTTAGCAACTCAACTTTGTCATAAGCTTCTTTTAATCCTGTCCTAGGAAATAGGAGAACAAACTCTTCTCCACCAAATCTTGCAATTATATCTCCGCTTCGAAGTGAATTTTTTAAAAGATTACTAATATGCTTTAATACCTTATCGCCAAATAGATGGCCAAAGGTATCGTTAAATCGTTTAAAGTGGTCTATGTCAAATATCGCTAAAGATAGGTCGTAGCCACCTTCTTCCGCAATTTCAAACTCTTGCTGCAAGCGCTGTTGGAAGTACAACCTGTTATATATGCCCGTCAAGTTATCAACAGTAGCAAGTTCATGCATTTTCTCATACAATTCTGCATTTTCAAGGGCAATACTAACCTGTTGACCTATAATATTTAAAAGACGTAAATTATCTTCATCAAAAGCATTAAAGTATTTATGTTCAATCAATACAAGCCCAAACTTCTTTGTCTTAGTTACAAGAGGTACACAAATTAACGAAGAGACTTCTCTTTCCTCGGTAAAAGGATATTCCTTTAAATCAACAAAGTTCTCCATCAGTGACTGTCCACTTTTAAGGACATCTTTTAACACTTCACAATTAATGTTGTCAAATAGTGCAATAAGCTCCTGCTTATTGCTTACATTAGTTGTATGAACTCTCAAACGATCTTTTTTTTCGTCATATAATATTATCGTTGAATTATTAACCCCCATTACCCCAAGTATTATATCATTAACATGCTTCAAAAGCTCCTTAACATCAAAAACCGAACTAATTGCCTGTGTTATCTGCTGTACTGTATAGAATTCAGCAATACTTTCCCTGAGCTTTTTATTTGCATCCTCAATCTTGAAGTTAGTTTCTTTAAGCTTCTCATTATGAAGCTTAATTTCTTCCTGTGCTGTATTTAACTGTTGATACTTATCCTCTAACTCAAGATATAGTCTTGTGTTTTTCTGTTCGTAATCCACACTATCTTCATATATTCGCCCACACATCAACGAGAACATAAATAATGTAATAAACATTAGTACATTTCTAATGATGTTTTGAGCTCCAAAAATTGTATATTGATCACTTTGATAAATCAAAGCGTGTAAAACATCAAAAATAATATTAATAAGCAATGAAAAAGACACCAGATAAAGAGCACCTTTTTTCCCCTTTTTAAAAGCAATTAACAGTACTATATAAAATAAGAAGGGGTAAAGTAATTGTCCCATTTCAAAGAATACTCTAGAAAAGGTAAGTATAACAACCTCTATAACTCTAAAAATCATATAAACTCTATCCCATGTAAATAAGCCTTTACTAATTACAATCTGCTTTAATGAATTAATAAGAGCTGTTGCCAATATGAAACTCAATCCATAAACGGTAAAATTTGATATTGCTTTATCCTCAACGTCATAAAACTCATTAAACATTAGCAAAAATAATGCTACCGCAATAAATATCCATGACATATTAATATAGATTTGTTCATATTTCTCGACTTTTTTCACAGATTCACTTCCTTTAGGTAGTTTCAAAAACATCCTAATTAGTCCATTTCAAGAAATAAACTATATATTGTTTTAATCACAAAGTACATCACGGAGGTTTGTAAGCTTCCAAACAGAAGAACATAATTTTGCTACGCATAAAAAATGTAACTTTAATTTCTTTAAAAGGGCAATTGGCAATTTATATTTAACAATCAACTTAACTTATTTTCACGAATATTTGTCCCAATATATATCAATTACATCTCCAGTATTTACAACATCAGTAAAACCAGCACTTTTTCCATTTAACTTTAAAACTATGTTTCCTTTAGGGTTTGATAAATCAATATCGAGGTAGTTAAAAACATCAACAAATATGAATTTTGAAGCTTTGCTTACAATAGACTTATTTTCACCATTTATAGTTATATTCAAGCAATTACCACTCATCAAAACATCCTTTATATCCGATTTATCTAAATTTGTATCCATACTCTTATCCAATAAATTATTTTCACTGCTTTCCACTAAATCATTATGTTCTTCAATATAATAATCGTCGTTATTGACGTTATTATTAACAGCAATATTTTGAAGTTTTTTTGTAGTATAAACTATTTCATCTAGATCTTTCAGTACATAATCAAGAGAAACATCAACATCATTAACTTTTATATCAAATATTAATGGGTCTATTTCTGAAACTTTAACTAGATCATTTATTGTCAGGATCTCTTCAATATATAAATTGTCACCATGATGTATTACATCGTCTATATTGGCAGCTTCTCCGTTGATAAAAATCTTAGGTTCTAAAGAAATATGTGTACCATTAAGACTAATTTTTCTCTCAGAAATATTTCTAACAAGGTCGATTACTTTTAAGCTTGCATCCTTACCATCTTCAGCCGGTAACACTCTTATAGCGTCTTGGTTGTTAAGAACTGTTTCAAGATTTGACAGCTTATCATTTACATAAATCTGTGCACTCTGTCCGACTTCGCCCTTTATAGTCTTTTTTTCACCATTTAATTCAAAATCGAGGTTCTTTCCGTTTCTACCAATTAGCTTCCTTGGATTGAAACCAATCAAAATAAGTGCATCCGCAACTTTAAGCTTCTTCGAGTTGAACATACGTACTTTCTGTCCGTTTATTGTAACGCTCATAAAATCTTGCCCACGCTGCATCTGTGATGTAACTGCAATACCTATAGGTGTAATAGCGTCTGGTCCAGAAAGTTTTTTGCTATTAACTCTTACCTTGGAAACAACTTCTCTTCCCCTTACAACCACACGTTCATCAGCCATTCCTAATTCTGAGGATATAAAGCCAGTAAGACCCGGAATTTGGCTTCCCCCTCCAATTAGAAATACAGCATTTGGTGCTTTCTGATTATATGCAATAATCTTTTCAGCGAGCGTCTGTCCAAGCAGTTCTATTGTAGGTTTAATGACCTTCATTACTTCACAAACCTCAACATTCCTTTCATTGCCTAATATGTCAGTAAATGTTGTTTTTTCTTTTTGTAAACTTGTAGATACTTTAATCTTTTCTGCGGTGTTAAAATCCACTAGATAATGATGTGCAATTTTTTCGGTAATCTCATCACCTGCTATAGGAACCATCCCATAAGCAACTATACTTCCATCTCTTGTAATTGCCATATCGGAAGTACCAGCACCAACATCTATAAGTACAAGATTTAAAAGCCTTAAATCTTTAGGTATAGTTACATTAATCGCAGCTATAGGTTCAAGAGTAAGACTTGTAACATCAAGACCCACTCTGTTCATAACAGTATACATACTGTCAACAACTACATGGGGTAAAAAAGTAGCTAATATATCAGCTCCTATCTTTTTTCCTTTATGCCCTTCTAAAGCTGAAATAACATATTCATTTAGATAATAATTTATTACACTGTATCCAACACAATAGAATTGAGTTTTTTCTTCTTTTGAACTGTCATTATCAAACACCCTTTGTGCATTTTGAATCCCTTCCAACTCAAGACTGCTTATTAGTTTGAGATCAATCTCTTTTGTCGGATCACATTCAAACTCAACATGCACCTCACAAGTCTTTAATACTCTTCCTGCCGCAGCAATAGCTACTTTTGATAATTTCATACCCAGCTTTTTTTCAAGCTTATTCTTTACTTCCTTTACTACCTGAGCAACTTCATCTATGTCATGAATTTGACCATCTAACATTGCTCTGTTCTTATGCTCCACTTTTTCTGTGGTAAGCACTTTAAATTTGTCCTTTTCTTGTATACCTACTACTCCAATTACAGTTCTAGTACCAATATCCAATGCAAAAATTATATCTTCGGGATTTACTGCATCAACTTTCAAAGGACTTTTACTCTTTTTAACACCAGCTTTATTAATTGGTTTACTATTAAAATCCTTTTTGCTTTTGCTAAAGTTAGCAGACATTAGAATCCCCCCACTTTTAGGTTTTAGTTAAGTTTTATTGGAAATATCCTTATTGTTAAGTCCATAATCGCAATAATCTAATATTTGGCAACTTGCACATTGAGGCTTTCTAGCATTACATACAGCTCTGCCATGATAAACCAACTGATGACAAAACTTGCTCCAGTTATCCTTTGGCACTATCTCCATCAAATCAAATTCAATTTTAGTTGGATCTTCATTGCTGCTAAGACCAATTCGATTGCTTAGCCTTTTAGCATGGGTATCAACAACAATTCCAGGAATTCCGTAGACATCACCCAAAACAAGATTTGCAGTTTTTCTGCCTACTCCAGGTAAAGAAAGTAAATCCTCTAAATTGTCGGGAACTTTTCCGTTGAACTTTTCAATTATTATTTTGCATGTCTCCTTGATATTGCGAGCTTTATTGCGATAAAAACCTGTTGACTTTATATCCTGCTCTAATTCACTAATATCCGCCTTTGCAAAATCATATACATTTTTATATTTTTTATATAATGTTTCGGTGACTATATTAACTCTTGCATCGGTACATTGTGCAGCTAACTGAGTTGAAATCAAAAGCTGAAGAGGATCTCTATAATCGAGTGTGCAATCCGCATCACTATACAATTGGTTAAATATTTTAATTATTTCAATAACTCGAGATTTCTTGTCCATATTTATGTTCTCCGTTCTTATTATATCAAAATAATACACAATTTGTATAATAAATTTTGTTTACATTTTTTTATTTTGGTCTACAAAAAAAATAGCCTATAATTTAGAGTATGTACGAAAAAAGCCCGTCTTTTACCGGGCTTTTCGTATACAAATTTTATAAAACTCACTTAACTAACTTGTTATAAAGCTCTAAATATTTTTTAGCTGACTTATCCCAAGAATTATCAATATTCATAGCTCTTTTAACAAGCTCTTTCCATTGTTCCGGCTTAGTTTTATAGAATTTCAGTGCACGGTTTATGGTTTTTAACATATCTTTTGATGAAAACTCAGTATATGTGAAACCATTTCCTTTTGTATCATACTTCTCAACATCAAAAACAGTCTCTGCTAAACCTCCGGTTGATCTGACAATAGGAATTGTTCCATATCTCAAACTAAATAATTGCCCTAATCCACAGGGTTCAAATCGTGAAGGCATTAAGAACAAATCACTTGCTGCATATATCCTTTGAGCTAAAGGAGCATTAAATTCTATAGCAACACCCATTTGCTTAGGATATTTCTCTTGAATCTTCTTAAATCCTGTTTCGTAATACTCGTCACCTTCACCTAAAAGCACAAACTGAAGGTCATTTTTCATTATCTCGTCTATTTCATCCATTATAAGGTTTAGACCCTTTTGTCCTGATAGCCTAGATATTAAACCAATCATGGGCACATCTTTCACAGGAAGCCCCATTTCCTTTTGAAGTGCATATTTATTTTCTTTTTTGAGTTCAATGGAGTTTACATCGTAGTTTTTAACAATTCTCGGATCTTCCTTAGGATTAAACACATCATAATCAATACCATTTACTATGCCGTATAGATCCTTTGATCTTTCTATCATCAAACCTTCGAACTTTTCGCCATATTGCGGAGTTTTAATTTCCTTAGCATAAGTCTCACTAACCGTGTTTATGATATCTGAGTAAACAACTCCTGCTTTCATAAAGCTGAACATACCATAAAACTCAACCTTCTCAGGCACAAAAACTTCCTCGCCCACATCAAACAGCCACAATACATCCTTTGAGAAGTTTCCCTGATACTCAAGATTGTGAATAGTAAATATGGTCTTCATATCTTTATAGAAAGGATATTTCTTATATTTCTCATTAAAAATCATACAAAGCGGACCGGTATGCCAGTCATTACAATGTATTATATCAGGTTTAAATCCGATATTCGGAAGCATTTCAAGTGCTGCTTTGCATAAAAATGCAAATCTATCTGCATCGTCAAAATAACAATAAATCCCTTCTCTATCATATAAATGATAATTGTCTAGAAAATAAACAGGTACACTTTTGTCTTTATTTTCATGCTTAAAAGCTATTTCACCTTCACGCACAATACAAGTCTCTTTCCTGTTGTTCAAGACCACAGGGAAATCAGCAATATACTTCATATCAGTCTCTATTTGCTGAAATCTTGGCATCGCAATTCTAACATCATGTCCCATTGAAACCAATGATTTTGGAAGTGAACCTGCCACATCTGCCAAACCACCTGTTTTAGCGAACGGAGCTACTTCAACTGAAACAAATAATATTTTCAATTTATCATTCCTTCTCATTTTATACCTCCATGTATTTGATTTAGTCAGACTAGTTAAAAAGTAACATAGCACAAGTAAATTTTCAACAGTTTTAAAATGGATAATCGGTATCTAAGGTATTCTAATGTCAATAACAAGCCATTTCAATATACAACCTTAATTATATATACCCACATTTTTCTCATTATATCATTTTCCCTTGAGCCATTAAAACCAAAACATCAACAATTTTAGGATCGAATTGAGAAGCTTTGCACCGTTCTAATTCTATTAGTGCCGCTTCCATTGACATGCCCTTTCTATAAGGACGATCACTAGTCATAGCATCAAAGGCATCCGCAACACAAAGTATTCTTCCAAATATGCAAATTTCCTCACCTTTGAGTCCATTAGGATATCCTTTTCCATCATATCTTTCATGGTGCTGTAAGATTCCGTTTAAACCATTTTTTAAAAAATCAATATCTTTCAAAATATTATACGCAATATATGGGTGCTTCTTAATTTCATCAAACTCTTCATCTGTAAGCTTTTCTCGCTTATTTAATATCGAAGCGGAAATCCCTATTTTCCCAATATCGTGAAGTATTGCGGCATATCTCAAATCATCTATATCATTCTCACTCAATCCCATTGTTCTTGCCAATTCGCAAGAAATCTCCATAACCCTTTGACAATGACCTCTAGTATATGAATCCTTAGCTTCAATGGAGTTTGCAAGCGACATAACTGTTTGTAAGTAACCATACTGTATTTCACTATAAAATTTTGTAAGCTCAATATTCTTTTTAGCCAACTCGACTTTAGTCTCATCAAGCTCTGTAATATAAGCATTAAGTGCTTCATTACTTGATGCAGATTGCTCATACAAAGCTTCTATCTCCTGTTTTTGATTATAGATACTGTTATACATCTCTGCATTCTTTACGCTTATAGCTGTAAAATTAGCAAGGCTTTCTAAAAACCCTAAGTTGACGTTTGAAAACTTGCCAACAATTGAGCTTCCTGCATAAATTACACCCATTAACTCATTTGAAACAGAAAGGGGTATTATTACTGTATCTCCCTTATCCTTAGCTGAAATAATTTGAATTCTGTCTATATCGCCCTCACGAGCATCACTAATATATTGTTCAATCTCATCCCTATCAATCTCGCTAGAACAAGCCTCACCATATTCATATCTATAGTTTAGCTTTCCCGTATCTTCATTCACAAAACAAACATAATACCATTCACAGTCTGCATATTTATTGAGTAATTTAGTTGTATATACCATTATTGTATTCAAATCAAAGGTTGATGTGATAATTTTCAAGGCATCGTGAAGCGAAAGCAATTCATCTTCAATCTTCTCAATTTGCCTCTTTTGCTGTTGTATAGTGGCATTTAATTCTTCATAATTATCTGTATGGTGAACCAATTCCAAGGTTTTAGTTCTTTTACAATATGTAAATAAATAGACGAAAACAATATAAGAAGTTGATAAAATAATAAATAAAAGATATGCTAAAGATTTTAGCTCAATAAACATATATAAAGAGATAAATAAAATGAAAAGTGCAAATATATAATTTACACGCTCAATAATCGGGGATTTATTCAACATATACTACCTCCAGATCAATAAACAAATAACATACGACCACAAAAATCTGTCTATACTTGTGGTCTATTATTTTTCCCCTACTAATTATTATTCTACATATTCTCCTAAAATCCTTCAAAATTCTGATTTTTATTTACTTAAAAAAAATACCCATTAAAGTTTTTTAATCAACTTTAACGGGTACTTTTAATAGTTTGAACACTTGTTTGTATATATACCTTTAATATAGGAGGAGTGTTTGATTCAACAGATGGATCCTTTTTTTAATTTAACCCTTATCTTCACCTAGTATAATTTCTAAGTTAAGAGTTGAACCATCTCTATAAACCTCAACTTTAAGTATTTCACCAACTTTATGTTTGTTTTTCTGGTTTTCCAATTCTGAATGCGTTTTAACAGATACGCCATCAACTTTTGTTATAATATCGCCTCTTCTAAGACCAGCATTGAAAGCTCCGGTTAAAGGCATTACTTCTTCTACTAATACTCCGGCAGGTACATTATATCTTTGTGCAATTTGTTCATTAAAGGATTGGTTAATTATTATACCTATTGAAGGTCTACCTTTAACGTATTTGAATTCAATAAGGTTGTCTGTAATTTCCTTTGCTCTATTTACCGGGATAGCAAAACCAAGTCCTTCAAATCCAGATCCGCTAATCTTTGCTGTATTTATACCTATTAATTTTCCTTCTGCATTAACCAGTGCTCCACCGCTATTTCCAGGATTTATTGCGGCATCCGTTTGTATAAGTTTGAGCTCATTACTACCATCTAAAGGCATTGATCTATTAAGACCACTGATTACACCTGCCGTTACCGACCCCATATACTCTAGCCCACCGGGATTACCAATTGCAACCGCAAGTTCTCCTACCTTTACTCTATCGGAATCACCAATCTCAATAGCCGGTAAATTGGTAGCTTCAATTTTTAAAACCGCAAGGTCTGTCCTAGCATCTCTTCCAACTACCTTAGCAGTATAAGGTTTATCAATTTCGTTCGGTAGTATTACTTCAATTTTTGCACCATTCCTTATCTGCGTAGTCCCGTCCATTGCCTCCGATATAACATGATTGTTGGTCATAATATAACCATCTTCTCTAATTATTATCCCAGAACCTGATGAGGTACCACTTTGAGGACCAAAAATGAAACTTTGTGCTCTGTACTCAATGCTTATACCAACAACAGAAGGACCAACCTTTTCTGCAATAGCTACTACGGCAGAATCAGAATTTTCAATAACTACTTTTTTGTAGCTACCCGGATCTATAGGTCCATTATTTAAAGTGTTCTGAATACCGTCTGAAGTACTAATACCTGCTTCTCTCAAGAATGAGTTTACTGATGGACGAACTGCCGGAACACCAAACTGCAAAAAAGCTCCTACAGTAGCCCCACCAATAATAGAACTAATTACCGACACTAGTATTAATTGCCCTAATATTCCTTTTTTCTTTTTCTCAGGCTTAACATATTTCTCGCTATAAAATGAAGCTTCTTTTAGACCTGATGAACTTTGTTCCTGGGAGTTATAGGATATCAAGTTTTGGTTATTACTTCCATCATTTCTATCGGCATTTTCATTGTAATAATTAGATTCGGATCCATTATTACCGTTCATTTCATATTCATTATAAATCTGATATCCGTTATTTTCATTATAATTATTCATTCCATAATCTCTGTTATCCATAATCTGTTTCTCCTTTCAACACAAAATGTTGTTTCTTTACTATCTTTATTATATAAATAGAATTTGAAAAAGTTATGAATAATTTGTTAATAATCATATATCATTTTCAAATTCCTTAGATAACTTTAGTGAAAAGCTAAAAACCGTTCCTTTACCTACTTCACTTTCAACACTAATTTCCTGACCATGCTCATTTATAATGTTTTTGACAATTGCCAAACCAAGTCTAGTCCCCATTTTATCCTTGCTTCTAGATTTGTCAGATTTATAAAACCTATCCCATATAAATGCGATTTCTTCACTATCTATCCCTGTTCCATTATCTTCAACAGATATCAACACCTTAGCTTTTAACTTAGCTGTTTCAATCTTTATTTGTCCACCATCGTGTATAAACTTTATGGCATTATGCAATAAATTCAATAGAACCCTCTCTATAGAATCCTTATCAGCATACACAATTGTTGCTTCTTCATAAAAATTCGCCTCTATCTCTATATTCTTTTTTATTATCAGATTTTCAAGCTTAATTATGCACCTTCTTATCAGTTCATTAATATCAAAGCTTACAAAGGTAAGCTTTAGCTCTCCCGATTCCATCCTTGCAAGATCTAAAAGGTCATTGGTCAGCCTACTTAAACGCTTCGTCTCGTCACTAACTATGGACAAATATTCCTTCTGTTTCTCTTGTGGAATGGTTCCATCTAAAATTCCTTCTATAAATCCATTTATAGAAGTCATTGGTGTTCTAAGTTCGTGGGATACATTTGCAATAAATCCTCTTCGCATTTCTTCAAGACTCTCAAGGGCACTGGCCATATTGTTAAAGCTATTGGCTAATTGACCTATCTCATCTTCCGACTTTATATCAAGCCTTTTTGTGAACTCGCCGTTTGCTATTTGTTTTGCTGCATTATTAATTAGTTTTAGCGGTTTTGTGATTCTTAACGAAAAAATATAAACAAATAATATGGATATTACAACCGCTATTCCAATGGAAATAATATAAAACTTAAAAACAGTCAAGCGTGCCCTATTAATTTCAGGAGTCCTCTTAGCAAGATATACAGCTCCGTGAATTTTATCGTTATATATATGAGGTATTTCTATTGTAAGCCAACTTATTCCTGTGTCTTTAAATAATCCGTAAAAATCTCCAATTTCTTTTATTACCTGTCCATCCTGCATAACTTTTTTGCCATACTGTCTTTCATCGGGTAACCTCAGTTTGCCCGAGTCATTCATAAGCTTCCTCATTACTGATTTGTCTAGATAACTTTCATTTGCTATTGCAATTATATCCCCCTCTTTTGAAACTATCCATATTGAGGCTTCGATATCCTTGCTTATAAGTTCTATATTTTCATATAAGTTGTTTAAAAACAAAACATGCAGAAATTCGGGAGTTAATGGGTTGTTAATATAGTCAGTATAATTTTTCAACAGCCAATTAACATTATCCCCGGCATTAATTAAGGCTATTTCCTTTTCCTCTGTAACAAAGTCACCAAGAAAGAAATATAACATTCCTCCTGTAATTGCAGTAATTATCAAAAGAATTGCAATAAAAAAAACAGCAATCTTACTGTACAGATTTTTAAACATTACTTCACCTCAAATTTGTAGCCAACACCCCAAACTGTCTTAACCTGCCAGTTTTGATTTTCACCTTCTATTTTCTCCCTCAATCTTTTTATATGGACATCCACCGTTCTTGAGTCCCCATAAAAATCAAACCCCCAAACCTGCTCTAGCAGCTGATCCCTTGTAAATACTTTATTAGGATTTGATGCAAGAAAGTATAGAAGCTCCAACTCCTTTGGGGGGATGTCCAAATCATTGCCATTTACTTTTAAAGTATAATTAGATTTATTTATCACCAGATTCGGGTATACAACTTCTTTTACACCGATTTCCTTGTGGTCATATCTCCTGAGTACCGCTTTGAGCCTTGCAACCAATTCTTTAGGTTCAAAAGGCTTTACTATATAGTCATCGGCTCCTAATTCTAGACCTAATACCTTGTCAAAGGTTTCACCCTTAGCTGATAGCATTATTATAGGTATATTGCTGATCTGACGGATTTCTCTGCACACCTGCCAACCATCAGCACCAGGAAGCATAATATCTAAAACAACAATATTAGGGGCAAATGTTTTAAAAGCTTCAACACCTTTAATTCCATTGTATATTGTTAATACTTCATAGCCTTCCTTCTCCATATACAGCCTTATGAGTTCACATATGTTTACATCGTCATCTATAACCAAAACTTTAGTTTTATTGTTCATATTTTCCATTCTCCTTAAGCCTTAATAGAAGTACTTAGATTTATTCTATCAAATTTATCGTTTAGGGTAAATATATAATTCCTATAAGAAAGTTTATCTTTTTTGAAAACTTTTTTGCTACACACAAGTTATATCAATGCTTAAAAGGAGAATTCAGGATTCAGAACTCAGAATATTTGACCAAACTTTAAGGTGACTTTATAACATTTGGCATTTTTGTATTTTTGATGGATAAAGTAGCTGTAATACCCCTTATTCCTTTTGCAGTAATTTTGTACCTAAAAGATGGATGAATTTATGATGCTAAATCAAATGCTTTCATCTTTCTTAATATTCTGGTTACTTTGTTTCTTGCTTTTTTATCATTTATCAGCTACATTTCCAAAACATGAAATATATGGTCTAGCATCACAATTTAGGCGTACCGCTGTATCAATGCTGCTAATATAGCTGAAGGTTTTCGTAAACATAGCAAAAGAGATAAAATGCGTTTTTATAATATTGCACGTGGATCTTTTGAAGAATGCAGATATTATCTAATTCTTACAAGGGCTCTTAAATATTGTGACGTTTCAGACTCAAAGTAACAAAAAAATGAGCTATGCCTTTTTAACATAGCCCATTTAGATGATTTCAAGACCTTTTAGTTAATTATTTCCGTGCGGATAGGTAAACTATTTAAAACAATATTCTGAATCCTTATTTCTTCGTGCAATTTCTTTTGCTCTTCCTTTATTTCTTGTAGGCTCGCTAATAATTTCTTATTGTCATCGATTAATATTTTAAGCATAGCTTTTATTTCATCAAATGACCCAATATTGTCTTTTTTCATAATTATAACCATGCCTTTCGCTTCACTCAAGGCACAAAACGTAATTAAAAAGTTGTCCTTGAGCGGATATTTTTTTATTATAAAGTCATAGGGGTTTCGGTACACTACAAATCACGGGGAGGTGAGT
>JAAYPF010000193.1 GCA_012519925.1 Clostridiaceae bacterium | reverse complement strand
CCTCCCCGTGATTTGTAGTGTACCGAAACCCCTATGACTTTATAATAAAAAAATATCCGCTCAAGGACAACTTTTTAATTACGTTTTGTGCCTTGAGTGAAGCGAAAGGCATGGTTATAATAATGAGAAAAAGTTGTTAGAGGCATGTTATAAGAACTCGCTTACGCTTGCGAAAGATTATAAACTAGAGAGTATTGCCTTCCCGCTAATATCTTCCGGTGCATTTGGATATCCAAAAGATAAAGCATTAAAAACCGCGATATCGGTTATAGGAGATTTCTTGTTAGATAATGAAATGACCGTTTATTTGGTGGTATATGATAAGGCATCCTTTGTGTTGTCTGAAAAATTGTTTTCATCTATTAATCAATATATTGATGATAGATATATAGAGGAACATCCTATTGGTCGCAGAAATCAGCTAAAATCACTGTACGAAGCAGAAGAAACTTTACATGAATATCCTGAACTTTTCTCAGAGAAAGAATCCATTCCTACAAAAAAGAGTAAACGAAACCTCGATGATATAGTAAAGCAGATGGATGAGACTTTCTCACAAATGCTATTGAGGTTGATTGACGAAAAAGGCATGACAGATGCACAGACCTATAAAAAAGCAAATATAGACAGAAAGCTGTTCTCAAAAATACGAAATGATGTAAACTATAAGCCAAGTAAGCCTACCGTTATTGCCTTTGCCATAGCTTTAGAATTAAATCTTGATGAAACTAAAGATCTACTGCTAAAAGCTGGTTTTGCTCTTTCTCGCAGCAGTAAATTTGATATTATTATTGAGTACTTTATTGAAGAGGGTAATTATAATATTTTTGAAATTAACGAAGCGTTATTTGCTTTTGATCAAAGTTTGTTAGGAGTGTAGGTAGCTTTTATTGAAAACAGAATTGTCGCTTTCTATGCGACCGATTAGCCCATGCAAAATGTTATCCTAAAATTACAATAAATGATTGGAGGATAACAATATGAAAAAAGGTTTGACTGAATTGGTATTTATTCTTGATAGAAGCGGCTCAATGAGTGGTCTTGAAAGCGATACTATCGGAGGCTATAATGCATTGTTGCAAAAACAGAAAAACGAGTCTGGACAAGCCTTCATAACTACAGTACTATTTGATGACAAATATGAATTATTGCACGACCGTATTAACCTTCAAGGCATTGAACCTATTACAGACAGAGAGTACTTTGTGAGAGGCAGTACTGCTCTTTTAGATGCGGTGGGAAAAACCATCAATAAAATAGTAAATGTGCAAAAGCACACACTTGAATCAGAGCGTGCAGAACATGTTATGTTTGTAATAACCACTGATGGTATGGAGAATGCAAGCCGAGAGTTCAGTTATAAAAAGATAAGTCAGATGATTGAACAGCAAAAGAGCAAATATGGTTGGGAATTTATATTTCTTGGTGCAAACATTGATGCTATTGCCACAGCAGAGCGTTTTGGCATCAGTAAAGACAGGGCAGCAAATTATAATGCTGATAGTGAAGGGACATTGCTTAATTATGAAGTAATCAGCGAAACAGTAAGTTGTATGCGGGCAAATAAAGCTATATCACAAGAGTGGAAAGAACGAATTGAAGAGGATTTTAGTAAACGTAAAAGTAGGAGAAAATAAGCATTTAGCTCTTAGATTTAGCGGTTATTTACAAAAACATTAAAAAAACATAGACACCTTTATAAAGATGTTTATTTTTGTATCAAAAAAGGTTAAAATCTATTTATATGATGCTAAAAATTTAAGTGCATTTTTGCAAGGGTTTTTGTAAGTCGAGTAAAACCTTTCATAACCAATAGTAAGAGAGCTAATTTTATAGCCATAGTGCGAAGTCAAACTCTCCAAAGGACAAGAAAACACAGCAATAAATTTTAGGGGGAATATTATGCGTTTGTTTAATGCTAGTTCGTTATTTAATGAAAATTCAAAAGAAGAAATATTGAGTGTTATAGATAATCCGGAAAAATTAAGAAATAAATTAACTGAATATAAGAAACTGCTTTTAAAAGTATATAGTTTTAAAGCTTATAATTTACCAGAGGATTTTACTACTACTTCTTATATAATAGCAACCAATCATTTAACTGATTCTGATGCTCCGCTAATAATGAGTTATTATTATGAAATTATGCATCAAGCTATAGATACTTATCCAGAGCTATTTGTTTTTGCTAAAGAAAATTGTTTTAATGGCGTTTCCATACCCAAAGAATTAATGCCTCTATTAGAGATGGAAAAGGTTTTTGCTGTTGATCGTAAAAGCATTGGTGGATCAATGGCAGCGATGAAAGCCGCAGGAAAGTGGTTTAATGAAGGTAAAAAACCAAAGCATTTTTTGATATTTTCTCAAGGAACAATTTATGACATAAATAAAGACAAAGTAGAAGATATTGAGACAGGTGCATTCTGGTTAGCTAGATTATTAGGTATTCCAGTCTTGCCGGCTTTTATTGAGCAAGCTGTTGAAGGGACCGAGAATCGTTTAGTATTTGCAGAACCAATCTTTGTACCAAAAGACTGCCGGAATTTTGATGAGCATAAGCAATTATGGCTAAAAAGGGTAATTGGGGCACAAAATGAATTAGAGGCACTTACAGGAACTCCAGCAAGAGAAGCTGTGCTTGATGAAGAACATCAAACAAGAAAAAGATTCAAGCCAAATAATTAGATAATTATTTATTCTAAATCTGAAAGGCAATAAAGGTTATAAGGAGATACCTGAAAATGGCAGAGATTATAGAGATGCAAGCATGCTGCTTTTTTTGAAAAAATGTGGGATTTAGACTACAAATTTTTAGATAAAGATTACTCAAAAGAACATTATGAATAAGTGTGCGTTATTGTCAACATATGGATGGTCATGATTAGTATAATATAAAGTGCATGGGTTTAAAACAGAAAGCATTTAAAGCAGGTTTGAAGAATTATTCAAAATTCATTTGTAACTATATATAGGAGAATAAATTAAAACTCTAACTAGAAAGGAATGTATATAATTATGAAAGTACTTTTGGTTAATGGCAGCCCACATGAAAAAGGCTGTACTTATACTGCTCTGGCCGAAGTTGCGGGAGCATTAGAAAAACATGATGTTGAAACAGAAATCTATCAAGTAGGTACGAAGCCAGTTTCAGGATGTTTAGGTTGCTATTCTTGTGCCCAAACAGGAAGATGTTTTATGAAGGATCAGGTAAATGGATTTTTAGACAAGGCAGTTGATGTGGATGGTTTTGTTTTTGGATCTCCGGTACATTATGCTTCTGCCTCTGGTATGCTAATTTCCTTTATGGATCGGGTGTTTTTTGCCAGCAGAGGTCGTTTGGCGTATAAACCGGCTGCAGCAATAGTCAGTGCTAGGCGTGGTGGTACTACTGCTGCATTTGACCAGTTGAACAAGTACTTTACAATAAGTAATATGCCTATTGTGTCATCTCAGTATTGGAATATGGTGCATGGAAGTACTCCGGAAGATGTTAAGCAGGATTTAGAGGGGATGCAAACCATGCGTACATTAGGCAACAATATGGCCTGGCTGTTAAAAGCTATTCAAGCAGGAAAAGCTGCAGGGATTGAGATTCCAGAGCAAGAAAAGCGTGTATTTACTAACTTCATTCGTTAGAAGTATCGAAAGATGGGAGAAAAATTGTCGGAGTTTTTCCTGATGTAAACGGACAAGAAGACCATATATATGGATGTTCAAAAGAGTTATTTAGAGAGTTTACAATAATTGTGTGGATGTTCCTGTTACTTTAAAGCCTTTCTAAGAACCTTCAAATAAAAGTGCATATTATGGAAAGAACATTGCGAAGAGCCCTAGAGAATGTAGGCGAAGCGGAGGTCAGATTTTTGCGAAAGCAAAATATCGTTCCTCTGTCTCTTGCGAAGCAAGATAAGTCGAATCCCCCTTCCCTCGCGAAGCGAGTTTGATTCGACCGGTAGCGAGCCATACATTCTCTTAGGATTGTAGCTTAGTTCTTGGAATAATATGCACTTACACGGCGGCGAGTACCCTTACAACTCACAAAGCCCTTCTAAATCCACTAATTTCAAGCAATCTGCTACATGTATTTGAACGGAGCGTGAGCCTCCTTTATTCATCATATATATCCCACTTTTGCATGCTTACTTGACGAAACTTCGCCCCATGTAAACTCATATCGAATTCACTTAGTGTGAGTTTACATAAAAATTAATAATGGTTTTTAGCCAGCCACTATGAATTTATCAAACAGATTCACTAGAGAAGTTGTAATATACGAAGGCACCTTTAGATATTAAATACTACTCCGCAATCCTCAACCGTTCCACCACACTTTGTTTGCCTACTCCTCTAAATGCCAGATACGGAATTAGTACCGATAAAGCAAGCAATACAGGATACGCAATGAGTAATGGCAGTATTACAAACTTATAGCTCATGAACCAAACTGCTTTTGAAAACTGTGAAAGAACTCCGAAAGTGAATATTCCTGTTAAGATAAATGAAATGGCTATAGTAAAAAAACCACAGTATAGACCTTCATATATAAGCATCTTTCTAAGCTGCACTTTTGTCATTCCTACGCTTTCCATCATTGCAAATTCACTACGGCGGGCAATTATGCTTGTGAAAACAGAGTTTATAAAGTTTAGTATTCCTATAATGCCGATTATTAGGCAAAGCACTCCGCCTATGGAAAGTATCATATTTTGCAAATCTTCAAATTCCTTTTTGTATGTTTCACGGGAATTATACGACATTTGAATCTCCACAGATTCTGTGTAGGACTTTATAAATGCTTCAAGCTCATCCTCTTTACCAGCCTTTGCATTGCAGATGTAAGTCATAGGTACAGGATTTTTATCATAGGTACGTAATTCTTCAAGGGGCATAGCGAAGGCAACACTTCCATAACGACGGCTGCAATTGGTAGACCGCATACGGTAATACCCCATAACTTCGTATTCCTTTGCACCATCAAAGTTCATATTAAAATCATCTTGAAGAACTAATATCTTTACCTTTTCTCCAATGCTATATAAAGCTTTATCATACATAATATTTCCATTGTCATCATCATTTAGTCCGAGAAGCAGGAATTTTCCGGTTTTGAATTTATCTTTATTGTAGCTTCCCTTCACAATTTCAAGGTTTTCCAGTACAAAATCATCCATTGCATAAATATCTGCAATTGGAACAGTAGAACCATCAGGTAAATACATTTTGCCAGCTTCGTACTGAACATTTCCATCATATTTTGATATAATCATCATCTCAGGAATATTATAAATCAGCCCGCCTCTGTCAAAGCTTTTTTGCTCCTCAATAGCAGAAATAGTTGTCTTCGAAACTGGGGTGTCGTTTCTGAATTTATTCTTGAAATAAGCAGCATGAGCAACCTGAAAATCAACATCGATGAATTTACTTACAAACTTATCCATGTCAAAACTTCCTGTTAGCGTATACACCGTGTTGAGTAAAACCAGGCTCAAAGAAATAGAAACCACTGTGATAAAAGTCCTCTTCTTGTTTCTGCCAAGGTTTGAAAAGGACATTTTATGCAGTTTACCGCCGTTAGTCCCTTTTTTGATTCTATTCAATTTACTGTGAATATTACTACTCACACCGTTGTACTTTACAGCTTCAACAGGGGAAATATATGATGCCATTTTTCCAGGTTTTCTACAGCTGATATATACTGTAAACAATGCAAATATTGCTGAGCCGATAAAAATAACTGGATTAATAGAAACTGTTGCGACAGATGAAATTGAAGCTTTTACAATTAAAGGCAGAAGGATTTTGCCCAATAGAAACCCAAATATCAAACCTGCTGGAATTCCTATTGCGGACATTTTTAGTGCTTGTACCAGAAGTATTCTCTTTATTTGCTTTTTCGTTGTACCTATAGTCTTAAGAAGTCCATAAAATTGGATATCCCGCATTACTGAAATCTGAAAAATATTATAGATAATTAGATATCCCGTAAATACTATTAACAAAGCACCCATCAAAACTGCAAACCAGACCGAGAGGTTATCTTCGGAAGTTGTTGAAAAATAAGCCCAGTTAACACCATATTCAATTACATTTTCACCATAGCCATCAATTTTATAACCACTATCTGAAATAACCTGCATCATATTATCATCAATATTGCGACTGTTTTCAAAGAGTACATAAGCTTGGCAGGAGCCAATACTATCCCGATCTTTATAGTATTGCTGTCCTCTTACCGCAAGGTTTACTTCAATAAATTCCTTTGAAACTGTTATGATTCCAACTGGAAATGCAGGATCTCCCTTATAGTATCCAGTAAGGATAAACTCTTTTTCTTCTATCCTATTCCCAAAATCACAGAGCAAAGTTACCTTTTGTCCGATTTCGTGAGGAACTCCAAGAAAATCCAAGGTGACAGTATCTGTTGAAATCTCATTCTGGGCTACGGGGAGTCTTCCTGTTGTAGGAAAGTTATAACCAAGCTTTGCACTTGTTTTATCGCAATAGTCAATTTCTGTATAGCGTTTCAGAAGTTTTTCATTGACTGCTTCACCTGCATATATACTCAAACCAACTTCTTTTATTAAAGGATGTTTTGAAATTCTTTCATATTGCTCCTGAGAAAGGTATTTAAACGAACCATGTGCATAGCCTCCAGCCATACGCATACTGCTTTCTTCAATACTCTCAATCAAACCTGTTCCAATTGTAAAAAGGCTAGTAAACAAAATTGTTGTAAGTATAATCGCCAAAATAGCAATAGAGTTTCGGGACTTGTTTGCTTTATAACTCTTAAATGCAAGATTTGAGATAGCCTTCCTGTTTGACACTCTAATCATTGCTATCACCACCTGATACTTTGCCATCTTCAATTCTTATAATGCGATTAGCCATTTGTGCAAGTTCTTCATTATGAGTAATCATCACAATAGTTTGACGAAATTTCTCACCTGTAACCTTTAGAAGACCCAAAACATCTTGACTTGTTTTGCTGTCTAAATTGCCTGTAGGCTCATCGGCAAGAATAATGGCAGGTTTTGTTGCCAGTGCCCTTGCAATTGCCACCCTCTGCTGCTGACCTCCCGAAAGCTGATTGGGCAGATTGTTTAGTTTGCTCTCAAGGCCTAAGGTGGTTACAATTTTATCTATATAATCTCCATCAACCTTATTACCATCCAATTCGATGGGAAGTACAATGTTTTCATACGCATTCAACACAGGTACAAGGTTATAGCTTTGAAAAACGAATCCGATTTTCCGCCTTCGAAAAATAGTCAGCTCATCATCCTTTAAAGAAAAGATATCCTTTCCGTCAACCTTCACTATGCCGCTTGTTGGACGGTCAAGCCCCCCAAGCATATGTAAAAGAGTGGACTTTCCACTACCAGATGTTCCAACAACTGATACAAATTCGCAAGGTTCAATAGACAAATTCACATTGTCCAATGCCCGCACAATATTTGGTTCAGTACCATAAAATTTATTCAAATCTGCTGTTTCTAGAATACTCATTGAAGCACCACCTCTAATTTATTAATTTAAGTTTAGCACAACAATCTTTCGAGAAGCTTTCTGAAATCTAACAGCTTTGACACAATTCTAACCCTGTGGAAGAAATACCGAAAATGTACAACCACTTCCGACCTTTGAGGCCACTTTGATATATCCTCCTTGAGCACTGATAATCTCTCTTGCTAAGTATAAGCCAATACCTACACCCTCATCATTGTGAACCTTAGGCGACCGATAAAACCTTTGAAATATTTTTGTCTGTTCATTTTCTGATATTCCCATTCCATTATCGGAAATATCTATCCTTACAAACATCTCATAGGCAGTTGTACAAATTATTACCTTGCCACCTCTAGATGTATATTTTATTGCATTATCTAGAATGTTTATCGCCGCTTCACTAGTCCATTTATGGTCAAAAATAGCTTTTATATCTCCGCAGCTTAGGTTTATAGCAATTTGCTTTGCAGATGCCTTTGTGGAAACGTTTGCTACGCACTCCTCAAGGAGCTTTTTGATTGAACTTTTTTGAGGCTTTACCGATATAATTCCCGTTTCCATGCGTGACATTTTGACAAGTGACTGAATAAGAAAATTCAATTTATCTGATTGCCTTTCGACCTCGCTGACAAGCCTTTTTTGATCCTCAGTCAAGCTTTCCTCCGAGAGCAGGTTAATATAGAGCAGGATATTAGAAATTGGAGTCTTGGTTTGGTGAGAAATATCTGATATCAGTGCCTTGATTTTATTTCGCTCTTCAAAAAGGGCTTTTTGGTTGTAGCTTATGACGTCAAACTCCCGTTTTAGCTTTGATTCAAGTGCCGATAGAATAGATTCATCAAAGGTTTTCTCGTTAAAATTACCTGAAGTAAGATTGTCAATAATCTTCTCCAACCTTTTAAGCAGCCTTCGTGAGCGTACATGATTGATAACTACAAATATAGCTGCACCAATTAATACTCCAGCTACAAAAATCAAAACCATCGAAACAGTCTTAAGTTCCTGATACGATACAACATCATACATCTGATTTCACCTTCCATGAATAACCCATGCCATACACTGTTTGAATATATACAGGTTGAGACGGATCATCCTCGAGTTTGTTGCGTAATCTTCTAATTGTGACAGAAAGGGCATTCTCGTTGACGAACTCTGATGCATCACTCCATACCTTGTCTATAAGCATATCACGAGTAAGGATGTTTCCTCGGTTTTCCACTAGAATACGGAGCAGCTTTTGCTCAGTTTTACTTAGTTCAATATCCTTACCATCTTTGATAAACAACATTGCATCAAAATCAAAACAAATTTCATTTTCAGAGTATTTCCCACTCTTAGTTTTTTCACCATTCTTTCGAAGTTGTGCCAATATTCTTGCACGAAGGATTGCAAGACTAAAGGGTTTGGTAATATAATCATCTGCTCCTATTTCAAAGCCTGTTACAACATCTATTTCCATATCGTTTGCAGTAAGAAATATAATAGGTACATCTGACCTTTTGCGTATCATTTGGCAGAAGTCCAAGCCACTTCCGTCAGGCAGGTTTATGTCCAATATAATTAGCTCAAATTTTTGACTGGCAAAAGCTCTCTCAGCTGACTTTTTGTCGAAGCATTGAATAAACTCGAACTCTTCCTTTTTCATTGCAAGGGCAATGCCATTACTTAGAGCAGTATCATCTTCAACAATTAATATTCGCTGCATCAAAACCCTCCTTATTAAATAAGTGGAATTAATGTTACCTATTATAGCATAAAAGACTCTATGAAACTTCCATTTCTTTCAACATTGAAGAAATGGATAAAGATTATATGAGCTTTCATTGAAATTTCAAGGGGGGGGAAAACAAGAAATCCTCTTGGTTTACAGAGACATTCAAAGCACAAAGTTCATGGAAAATTTTTGCAACTAAAATATTGCCATTTATATTAGCATAGGGAAAACTTTGAAATTGTATAATGAGTTTGATTTAAGCGAAGAAGAGAAAATAGAAGTGCTATCGCCTGCACAAGAAATAGAACAGAAAATAGACGGATTAACAATAGAGTATGATGCGAATGCAAAATAGGTTTTAAATGATGAAAATTAGGCAACTGGTAATAAAATCGATTGCCTAAAGTTTATTTGCCTCGCTATTAGCTATAGAAGATTGATGCCTCACAAGCTAGGCGACTGGACAGGAGCCGGTTTTGCAATTTATTTTGTCAACCTTTGAAAGACAACTAGTTAAGAGGGAAAATAGTTTTATTGAAGCAGTTTCATATAGTCTTGTATATTATGAGGCTGACTTGGAATATGAGTTGGAAGAAAGAATACTGATTCCATTACTGCTTGGTAAGATTGTGACTGAAAGAACAAATCGTTTTTTCCTAGGACAGTATAAACTGTTTGAAAAAGTTGCGAAGGAAGTTCAAGAAAGACAGAATGAATTAGATTTGACTCGAGAAGAACTCATTGAGGTAGTTGATTGTGCAAATTATTTACTTCAATTACTGCCCAAAATGGAAATTACAAATGATCCACAAGAAAAATAGTAAGAACCATGCCATAATTTAGGAAGAGAAGTAACTGATAAAAGCTCTGATGCAGAAGTATGATATGTTCCTCCTAATGGTAGACAGTCAAATATAAAAACTGTTTACTATATAAAATGGATCCTATAGAGTAGACAATGAACTTGTTTACGGAAAATCCATGTTGTCCAAGTTGCTTAAAAGTTATTGAACAGTTTACTTCTATTTACAAGAATATTAAGATTAATATATTGTGGAATTAAATTTCGATGGAGGGTTTGTCTTGATGGAATACCAACGTTTGCTAGAAAGGTTTGATGATATGTCACTAATCGTAACATTGATACTCCCTGAACATACAGTGGATGTAATAAAGCAAATTGGGAAAACAATGAATATTGCTATTAATCCAGAGCAGCTAATAGCTGTTCTGGAGTCATCCGACACAAAGTGGAAAAATAAAGTTTGCTATTTTGAACGTGAAAGGGAATTTGTTTATATTGATTGTCATAAACCTCAGGATATGCACCAAGTTATTATACGATGTTTAAGTAGTGAAAAAGAAAAAATATATAATTCATTTTACCAGTGGGTGAAATTAAGACAAGAGTTATATGGTCAGCCAATAAATAATGATATTATTGACTGGATGCATCCTGCTGAAAAGTATGAAAAAGTCATAAACCCATTATTAGCAAGCTTGCAGTATAATGAAATAATTGACTGATTTTGTTGTTTGCTCCGACTGTGGCAATACAGTTTCGAGGTTTCTTTTTGGCTTGAAACAGGGAGTATAAATAATTCTGTGTATTGGAATTTATGTAATCCTTCTTTAGCAAGTAAAAAAATATCTCTCTTAAAAAATTGTTATGTTCAATAAATGTGTTTAGACTATATGAATGCTATTGCTGGATTTCCCACTAGATTTAGTGATAAAGTGGTAAAATTATATGTAACATATAGTTCTGGTCTAATGTTTGGCCATTTCAATAAAAATAATAACATAGAACAGGAAGAAGATGATCAAACATCTGAAGAAGAAAATCAAGACAGCAATAAGCTTATACCGCTGAGAGTTATAGAAGGGAAGCGGAGAGGGCATGTTTCGTTAGATGAGGACAAAGAAACAAACATTACTTTTTCTGATGTTGGTGGACTCGATGAGCTTAAAGAAACTATAAGGATGAAAATCATAAAGCCTTTTACTACTCCGGGACTATCTGAAAAATTCAAGAAAAAATCCTATGATGGAGTTAGAGGAAAATATTAAAAAATTGGGTCTGACCGTAATTTTATTTGCAGCAGCACTGTTTTTGAAATCCGATGGAGTAAGGATAATTAGATTTCTATCCCTTATTCCGATATTGCTATATTTGGTGTTTGTTGCAGTGTTTATATACAAGAAGAAATCTTTTTAGGTCTGTAAATAACTTTCCTAAAAACAAGTTGATGTAGAGATAATATAAGATTCAAAATAGAGTTGTTTATATAAGCTTTAAGACTATATATTTTGCAATAATTAGGATAAAAAAAGTAAAACTAAAAGAGGACTAATTAACTTTGTATGTAAGTTAGTCCTCTTTATTCATGTTAAAAAATTATGGTGTTTTCACATTTCTTGTTGCCTAATAAAGCACGTTCTCTTAGGCACATTACTTAGTTCTTGAAATAATCGAAAAACAGGAAATATTTATTAAGCAGTTTATTCTAATAAATTGAGTTATTCTGCTGGAAACTTGTCGACCATACCAAGTAAACGTTGCCTCATAAACCCGAAATCTATTGAATCAACATTTCCACTTTTATCAACATCTGCAGCAGATTTATTAATGTCCTCTTCTGTTTTCATTCCAAGCAAATACATTCTTATGGCACCAAAGTCTAAGGAATTAAAAGTGCCATCATTATTTAAATCACCATATACGAAATCTGGGTTGGGTGTTGCTGTACCTTCTCTGAAAACTGCTGTTATACTTATATCTCCAGTGTGTGTAAAGGTTATAGTATCTGAATTTCCTACCACACCTTCCCAGTGGTCAAATACATAACCTTCTTGAGGTATAGCACTTACCGTCACTGGTATACCTGTAAAATAATTGCCAGTCCATTGGCTTGGATTTGTAACACTTGGAGTATTTGAAGTTATATCTATGGTATTTATTTTTATATATCCTTTTGTTGAATCTGTTCTAAGAGTGATATTAGCTGTTCCATTAACACCATTACTTCTGAACTTATTAATTATAAACTGTTTCATATTTGATGGTCGTTCTTTTGCGAAATTCTTCATATGCTGAACATCGTCACTCCATGTTTTAGAACTACTATTGTTGTTACCGCCCCAGTTGCCTCCAAAATCACCACCCCAGTTGCCTCCAAAATCACCGCCCCAGTTACCTCCAAAATCACCGCCCCAATTACCGCCTGGATTCCATCCATTATCTCCAGGGTTGCCAGGATTTGGTTGATTTGTATTATCATCTGCATCAGCGTTCAATTTTAGAAACGGCCAACGATTGGTATGTTCTAATAATTCAGGTGCAAGAGTACTTTCAAATTCACTAATAATATTAATCACACGATCAGAAACAAAGGATGTATTTAACTGATCTGCAAAGCAATTAATAAACTTATTTCTAAATTCCTCATTTTGAAGCAGAGTTCTAAACAAGAATGTTGCATCTTGAGAATTTGACCATCCTTCCACTATATCACCTGTTGCATATTGCAATGTGTCATGTGTCCAAGACTTGCCATACAATCCGAAACCAAAATCCGTATCTTTAAGTAGCCATCTCCAACGACCATCCTGACCATAGGGTGCTTCTGGATGATATTGTCCATCGTCTGTTATATATCTCCAAGCAGATACGTTATTTCCAGGCCAATCTGTGTTACCAAAGAAAATTTCTGCAACATTATAAATTATATAATTATCTATATCAATCTTCGTCTTAATATATTCATAGGTACTTTGTTGTGTAATAGAGTTTGATTTAAGATAATTAATAACTTCGTTATTGAAGGCAGTTAAGTCTTCAGATGGACTTTCGCCCCCAACTGCACCTCCGCCAAATCCACCAAAGCCACCGCCGATATTATTAGCAGAGGCAATATCGGTTATTACGACCTTATCATCATCAAGATTGTAGTGTGAGCTCAAATATTCTTTATCATAGCGTTCACGAATATAATATACGCCCCAATACTCCCCATCTAAAAATAATATTACAGGCCTTGACGCTTGAGTATCCAAACCTTTTATATGAGATACCAAACTATGTGACATTGCATCTCTCATATATCCAAAAGCCCAATCATTACCTGCATTTCTTAAAATTAGACGTTCAAAACTTTTTAATTTTTTATCATTACCTTTTTTAGTGAGATCGGGAAAAATTTCATACTTAAATTCGCCCTTGTCTCCATTATCGCCATCAGCATAAATTCGGAATGATTTCTGTGGGTATTTTCTAGTATAGTTACCATGGAGTCTGAGACCGATATTTTGCGAGAATCCAACTTTGCCATTATTTTCAAAGAATTCTATGTGTGCAGGTCTTTCCCATTCTTCACCGCTTTTTTCACAGTTTGAACTCGTATAAATACCTGTAGCTGGGTCGAATAAATTATTATAGCCAGTTACAACTGAAACTATTGGCAATGTATATCTTGTCTTTATTCCGGGATCAACAAAATATGAATGAGTCACAATATTACTCATTAATCCATCATTATTTACAACCACTGCTTTCAATGTAGTACATTTGAAAACCTCACCCTTTGGTGCTTTCCAAGGATTCTGATAATCTGCTGATATATTCTGTACCATTGAAAGTACATTTGCTTCACCCGCTCTGCTTTGAATTCTTATGCTACCGCTATACTGGAAAGTGCCGGAAGCTCCAGGGACAGGGTCGGAACCATCGGTTGTATAGTAAATATTAGCTTGTGAATCCTCTGAAGTAATATATAAATCAAAGGCTTCGGTATACAACCCACCTTCCTTAGAAAAAGCAGGCTCTCTAAGTAGAATAATTCCGTTTGAATTTGCTGATAAGGGTGTTGATTTAGCAAATAACTTATATTCTGAAGAACCATCAGTTTTTCTTCCGAAAGATTGATCATCTGCAAGACTTGAATATGTGAGCGAATCAACAAGAGTGCCATTAGGTGATCTCAGTTCAATCGTTTCACCAGAGGAACTTAATTTAAAGTTTGTATGAAGCTGACCATCTCTTGCCACTTTGTCTTTATCAGAAGCCCAAATAAGCAAATATCCATTTGGTCCAATAGTCCCTTGAGGGAATGTCCATGTTGCTCCTGAATCAGATAAAGTATAGCCTGTCAGGCTAATAGTCTGTGAGCTCGGATTATAGAGTTCTATCCAATCGGAATATGCTCCTCCCTTATCTCCCTTATCTGGATCTTCTAAGTCACCATCCCTGATGGTCTTAGAATTAGCTGCCATAATTTCATTAATGAATATGGACTGTCCGCCTTCTGCTGAAGCAACTAAAAACTCTGTTGGTAGCATTATTGAAAACGCCATAGTAATAGAAAATAAAACTGCTAAAGCCTTTTTCACAGTATCTCTCCCCTTTGATTTATTTTATGTAAATAAACTTAATGTTTTATTAGTTGTTGATATGCAACATACGATTATTAAAGCATAAATATTAAGTCTATTTAGAACATTAACAATATAACCTAACAAACAGCTATCATGTACTTATTCGTTTGTTGGAGTGTAAATATATTAAATCGAAGGCTATATTAAGTAGTGAATTGATTGTTGGAAATATATATTGACAAAATATATTTTACCATACAATATAATTATATAGTACAAAACTTAATTTAAACTTAAATGTCTAAGGTTTTATTTGAAGTGATAATATTTTCTGTATTTTTTGAGCTTTCAGTAAAAATATTTTTAAATTAGAATATAATAACAATATAAAGTACATGAATATCGTAGGAGTAGGATTTGACAGTTATATTAGAGGGGAATAATAAAGGTATTCGTTTTAGTCAAGTTTTTTACATGCATACATATAAAGCCTTGCAAACTATAGCCTTGTGAATTTCAATAAATATTGCTATACTTTAAAGATATAATTTAGCATGTCGTTACTTGTGCAAAGGAGATTGAAAAATGATAATTGTTTATGAGTCAAAAAGAGGTTTTACTAAAAAGTATGCTGATATGCTTGCTGCGAAGGCGGGGCTAAAGGTCTTCTCGGTAAAGGAAATTTCGAAGGTTAATCAGGATGAAGAAATTATTTTTCTTGGTTGGATGAAAGCTGGGAAGATACAGGGGCTTAATAAAGTGAGAAGACATAATATCAAAGCTGTTTGCGGTTCGGGTACAGCCCAAACTGCGGAGCCCGATGACCAAACAGTTATGACTAGGAATAAGATTGAAGGCATACCGTTTTTTTATCTGCGTGGGGGATGTTTGCCCTTGAAAGAGATAAAGGGTATGGATAAAATCATGCTATCCATGTTTTTAAATATACTTAAAAGCCGTAAGGACAAAAATGATAAAATCAAAGAAGCGATCTTCAATGTTGAAAACGGTTTTGATGGTGTGAAAGAAGAAAATCTCGAACCTGTACTCGAATGGCTGAATGCAAAATAAGGAGAGTTGTTTACAAAGGTGCGGAAACAACTGAAAGTGCAGGAGACGTTCTTTCGTTTAGCCAATTAATTATATCTAGTATAACTTCATCTTTGTTTGTTTCATTAATTAGTTCATGCCGTGCAAAAGGGTACAATTTATATTGAACATCATTAACACCAATATTTTTGTAAAGCTTCATCAATTCGAAAACGTCTCTACCCCAATGACCCACTGGGTCATTGCCACCAGATAGTAAAAGAATAGGAGTGTTTTTTGGGGTTTTTATAATGGACTTTGGATTTTGCATTGTCTTTAATCCGTTAAAAAGCTCAAAAAACAGATTGTTTGAACAATTAATCCTACATAGAGGGTCGTTTAAAAAGCTGCTGACAATTTTATCATCTCTACTTATCCAGTCAAAAAAAGTTTTGGGTTCAGAGACATTTAAGTTAAAGGCTCTGAAGGTAATATTATTTATATAATAGCTTCTTTTATGTGGACCTCTTCTTTTAATAAGTGATTTAGCAACTAAAATACCGGCATTTAGGGCAAGGTTATCGAAACATCCTGTACCCGATATTATTGCACCATTTACATTGGTGGTACTATCTTGAAGTACACTTCTAATTATAAAGCTACCCATGCTATGTCCAAAAAGAAAAATCGGCAGTTCTGCATGAGCTTTTTTTATGTAATCAATAAGTAGCACAAGATCTTTTTGCATGTGAGTCCAGCCACCGTTGCTGACATGTACAATATTATTAGTGTTTTTCGTTGTTTTACCATGACCTCTTTGGTCGTGTGCATACACAATGTATCCTACAGATGTTAGTTGCTCTGCAAAATATTTATATCTTCCTGCATGTTCGGACAGTCCATGAGAAATGTGAACTATACCTAATATTTTGGTGTTTTCGGGAGACCATTTATACACGAAGATATTATTGTTGTCAAAGGAGCAGTACTCAAATGTTTCAATTATCATATTTATCACCTTTAGAGTTTTTAAGATATTTTGCCATTTCTAAAAGGTCGTCAGATGTATTGAGTTCAGGTTTTTCTAATATAGTATATAATAGTTTTTCTAATATATACCCGATTTCTTTACCTTGCTGATAGCCTAAAGAAATAAGGTCGTTGCCATTGATTTTCAAATCTTTGATTGATAAACATTGCTGTTCATTAATAATTTCGGCATATATTTCCTTTATTTTATATAGAACTTTGAGTGAAGAGACCAAAAAATCTGGATTTTGTCCTTTTTTATCTGCTTCCTGTACTTTTAAAAGATTAATAAAATTATCCTTACCTATTACGCTTACAGCTTTTCGTACAGAATTAAAATTAGGCTGTATGTGCCAATCGTGAAATTTTATAAGATGGCAAACATTAGTTATGGTCTTATTATCGAACTTAAGCCTTTTTAATACGGCTTTAGCTATAAGCATACTTTTTTCAGGATGACCATAAAAATGGTCTGTTCCTTTTTTATCAGTTGATTTTGTTAGTGCTTTCCCTGTATCGTGAAGAAGCATAGTCCATTTGAGACTTTCGTCATTTTCAATTTCAGACACTGTCTTTAGGGAGTGGATAGCAACATTATGAATATGATAAGGGTGATTTTGTGTAACTAGATAGCAAGCATTAAACTCAGGTAAGATGAATTTTAATAACTGCGAATCTCGTAATAAGTTGAACTTATAGGGTTGACGTGAGGTAAGTATTTTAGTTAGTTCGTCCCTTATTCTTTCCTGGCTGACGTTATTAATAAGAGCGCTGTTTCGTTCAATTGCAGCAAGAGTTGAAGCTTCAATATCAAATTCCAACACTGCACAAAAACGCACAGCACGAAGCATTCTTAGAGGATCTTCTCTAAACCTGTCATCAGCATTTTCAACTGCACGTATAACGGCATTTTTATTATCTTCAATGCCTGAATATGGGTCAAATAGACCTTCTAAAGGATGATATGCCATTGCATTTATTGTAAAATCCCTATAGGAAAGATCGGTAATTAGGCACCTTTCATCTTCTATATGTGCTGTCCTAAAGGTGGTAACTTCTATAACTTCTTTGTCAATAAGTACCGAAACAGTACCATGCTTTATTCCTGTATCAATTGTTTTACTAAAAATAGATTTGATTTGATCTATAGTTGCCGAGGTTGTAATATCCCAATCCTTTGGCTGTTGCTTAAGGATACTATCCCTTAAGCAACCTCCAACAATGTATGCTTTATGGTTGTTGTCATTGAGTGTGCTTATAATTTGTGCAACCTCTTTAGGTATATCAATTTTAACATTACTATTCATTACATTTCCTTTCTAACTAAAAAACAATTAAGCCCTAAATAATATTATATACCATTTTACAATAATATTTTAGGAATTTATTTTTCAATCATTGGGAAAATTATTAGAATCTAGAATATAACAGCATATAATAAAAAAGCTATAACTACATAGGCTGACAAAAAAGATTATATCTAAACTAATGAAGTTTAAAGTGTCTTAATTTGTAGGGTAGAGGTTGAATTTTAAGCAACATATGAATCAATGCTAAGATTTTTAAATATATAAATCAACAAAAAATGTTTATTGCAAATAATATATAAAAGGGCAAAAAAATACCCCGTGCATTCCAAAGAAGAGAAGGGAGAATGCATCGGGATTTAGGGGAGTAACTTTTATAAAATTACTTGATATTAATACTATACTAAATTGTAGAATAATGTAACTGTTCGTCGAAACATCACAAAATTCGACAAAATATTTCAAAAAAAGCAACACACTGATATTTGGTAGTATTTAGGGGTCACATTTAGTTTATACATTGTGTAATAATTCTATTTGAAGAGTAATTACTTTGAAGAACATAACAACTAGAAGATTCAAAAACGGCTATTTGCAAAGCCTTAAAATTAGAGTTTATATAAAAATAGCATAATAGGCTTTGGAATATACATATTAAAGTATTTAAGTTTCATTTAAATTATAACATGAAAGTATATTGATTACCACAATTATTTCAATTTATTTCAAAAGAAAATTTAAGAATTTTAAAAGAATTGACTCTTTGCAAAAAAGCTGATATTGTAATCACTATAAGGATAAAGTTTTAATAACTGTTTTTTGAACGGAGTTGGATTTATGAATCCTAAACTTAAAGATGATATGACGGACAAGTTATTTGAAGCAATATTGCTATTAGAAAATATAGAAGAATGCTATAACTTTTTTGAAGATATTTGTACTGTTTCGGAGATTAAAGCACTTGCACAAAGGCTTGAGGTAGCAAGTATGTTAAGGGATGGTAAGACGTATACGGATATTAGTGAGGTAACTGGTGCGAGTACTGCTACAATAAGCAGAATTAACAGAGCTTTAAACTATGGAGCAGATGGCTATAACACAATATTAAATAAATTAGCAGATAAAAAAGGTATTTAGAAAAAATAATTCTTAAACTATTGTTAATTTAATTGTTGATTAAATTTAAAAAGTTAGTTAAAATTGCTATAGGAATAAATAAAAGTTGGGAAGGTACAAATGTTAAGAAAATTATTTATCAGTTTGCTGATTTTATCAGCACTGACTTCGGATAATATAATAAATTTAACAGAAATTTTATCGGATCCTTCCATCTTGACTAAGGAAGTAATTGATATTGTTTTAGGCTACGAAGGAGAGCTTACTGCTAAACAAAGGGAATGCTTGATTGAGTGTTTAAATGAAAAGCAAGCATTTAAGTTAAGTTCTGCTTCTTTTTCCAATATAAAATTTAGTAAGGGTATATTCATTTCAAGTTTAGATAAGACAAATATACAGTCATTGTTGCCAGCAAGCAAGAAAACATTTAAACCAATCATTTTTATAACGTTTTTGTTTATTGCTTTTATTGCTGTATCTAAAATACTAAAAAAGGATATTATCCTTTGCCATTCGGATATTTCTCCTCCTCTTTGCTACAATTAAATAATGAATAGGATTTCTTGAAAGGGAAATAACTACCTTTTGACAAATGTAGAGTTCACTCTATTTAAATTAGGGGTGATAAAGTGCTTTATATTGTTGTGATGTTTTTTGCTCTTTTAATTGGAATTTTTATTACCCACATTAATGGAAGAAAGCCGAGCTTTAGTAATATAAAGTTCGAAAAATCATGGTTGTTGTTAATAGCTGTTGCTTTGCAAATTTTATCTTCTATTGCAGAAGTTAGGGAATATAAATTCGCAACCTCTATTGCATGGATGGTCAATGGGACGATATTTTGCTTAGCGTTTTTGGTTATTTGGTTTAATAGAGAATATTTTGGACTATGGTTTATCGGATTAGGTGCTTTTCTTAATGCTTTGGTAATGCTGCTTAATGGAGGTAGAATGCCAGTTGATATGAGTCTTTTGGGCAATGAAGCTTATATGGCTAAAGCTCTTGATTTAATGCAAAGGGGAGCAGACAGCAAACATGTGGCTTTAGATGAAGCAACAAGGATTCCGATTTTAGCAGACATAATAAGTCTTCCTGGCTTTTTGGGCTTAGGGATGCCTGTGATTAGCATTGGAGATATTATTGTAGCAGTAGGAGTATTTTTGCTTTGTTTGCAGTTTGTGATAAAACCACGAAAGATAGATGTATAGATTTAATTATGAATTAAAATTTTAAAGTATAAGATTGTTTTTGTGATAATTGTTAAATAATATTTGGAGGTTTTACAATATGAAAAAATTGATTGAGAAGATTATTGGAAGTTATAGTGACAGAGAGCTTAAAAGAATTATGCCGATTGTGGATAAGATAGAGAGCTTAGAAGAAGAGATTAAGGCTTTAAATGATGATCAACTTAAAGGTAAAACGCAGGAATTTAAAAAGAGAATTGAAGCTGGAGAGACTCTTGACGATATTCTTCCGGAAGCTTTTGCGGTTATGAGGGAAGCATCCTGGAGAGTTCTTGGGATGAGACACTTTAAGGTTCAGCTTATTGGAGGTATCGTACTTCATCAAGGAAGGATTGCGGAAATGAGAACAGGGGAAGGAAAAACCCTTGTTGCGACCCTTCCAGTTTATTTGAATGCACTTTTAGGTAAAGGCGTTCATGTTGTAACAGTGAATGACTACTTAGCTAAACGTGATAGCGAGTGGATGGGAAAAGTATATAATTTTCTTGGTTTGTCTGTTGGTCTCATTGTTCACGGTCTTAACAACAATGAAAGAAGAGAGGCATACAACTGCGATATTACTTATGGTACTAATAATGAGTATGGATTTGATTACCTAAGAGACAATATGGTTATCTACAAGGAAGAAATGGTGCAAAGGGATTTGCATTATGCCATAGTGGATGAGGTGGACAGTATCCTTGTTGATGAAGCAAGGACACCACTTATAATATCTGGACAAGGAGACAAGTCTACCGAGCTATACAAGGTTGCAGATTCTTTTGTGAGAAGACTAAAAGTAAAGGTTTTCACTCAGCTTGATGATAAAGAGGATTCCGATGATATTGATGCTGATTATATTGTTGATGAAAAGGCTAGTACTGCAGCATTAACAGCACAAGGTGTTAAAAAGGCAGAGGCGTTTTTTGGAATTGAGAATCTTTCCGATTCAGACAACCTTACAATTTCCCATCACATAAATCAGGCTTTAAGAGCACACGGTATTATGAAACTTGACAAAGATTATGTTGTCAAGGAAGGAGAAATTATAATAGTTGATGAGTTTACTGGACGTTTAATGTACGGAAGACGTTATAGTGACGGATTACATCAAGCTATAGAAGCAAAAGAGGGAGTTAAAGTTGAAAGAGAAAGTAAAACTCTTGCCACTATTACTTTCCAAAATTACTTTAGAATGTATACTAAGCTATCTGGTATGACTGGTACGGCTCTTACAGAAGAACAGGAGTTTCAAGATATTTATAAGCTGGATGTTATTGTCATTCCGACCAATAAGCCTATTGCTAGGATTGACCTTAACGATGTTGTTTATAAAAATGAGGTGGGCAAATTTAACGCTGTTATAAACGATATTGCTGAGTGTCATAAAAAAGGACAGCCAACACTAATTGGTACTATATCTATTGATAAATCGGAATTGCTAAGCTCGATGCTCAAAAAGAGAGGTATACCTCATCAGGTGTTGAATGCTAAGGTCCATGATAAGGAAGCTGAAATTATAGCACAGGCAGGAAAATATGGAGCAGTTACCATTGCTACAAATATGGCTGGACGTGGTACTGACATAATGTTAGGCGGTAATCCTGAATATATGTCAAAACAAGAAATGAGAAAAAAAGGATATGATGATGAGTTAATAAACCAAGCTACCGGTTTTAATGATACTGATGATGAAGAAATATTAGCGGCAAGGGCAGTATATAGAGAATTATATGAAGGTTTTAAGGAAATTACTAATAAGGAGAGGGAAAAGGTTGTTGAAGCTGGTGGACTTCACATAATAGGTACAGAAAGACACGAGTCAAGACGTATAGATAATCAGTTGAGAGGTAGGTCAGGTCGTCAGGGTGACCCAGGGTCTTCAAGATTTTATATTTCCCTAGAAGATGATTTGATGAGGCTTTTCGGTTCAGATAGACTACAAGGAATGGTCAATATGTTGGGGCTTGAGGAGGATCAGCCGATTGAGGCTAGAATGCTTTCAAACCAAATTGAAAATGCTCAGAAAAAGGTAGAGGGAAGAAACTTTGGAATTAGAAAGAACGTATTGCAGTACGATGATGTAATGAATAAACAAAGAGAAGTAATATATGAACAAAGAAGAAAAGTTCTAGACGGGGAGAGCATAAAGGATAGCTTCTTAAAAATGTTTGAAGGCATAGCGGAGGAGATTGTTCACCTATACTGCAGTGAAAGTCCGCACGCTGATGACTGGGATTGGGCGGGCATAAGGACTTATGCCGAAGGAGCATATGTTCCAGCAGGTTCTTTAAATTATTCTAAAGATTATCTAGAAGGGCTGACAAAGGAAGATTTAAAGGAAAAAATTATAGAACTGATTACAAAAAGATACGAGGACAAAGAAAACGAATTAGGTTCCGAACTTATGAGGGAGCTTGAAAGAGTAATTCTATTAAGGATAGTTGACCAGAAATGGATGGATCACATTGACGCTATGGATCAGCTCAAGCATGGAATTCATTTGAGATCTTATGGTCAGAGAGACCCTGTTATTGAGTATAAATTTGAAGGTTTTGATATGTTTGAAGAAATGAATAAAAATATCCAGTTCGATTCGGTAAAAGTGATTTTAAATACGCATATAAATCGTGAGCAAGATGCACCAAGACGTGAGAAGGTTGCTGAGCCTATAGAAGCATCTCATGGAGATGAGGCTAAAAGACCTGTTGTCAAGAGTAAAAAAGATAGGGTTGGCAGAAATGACTTATGTCCTTGTGGAAGCGGTAAAAAATACAAAAAGTGCTGTGGGATAAATGAATAATTTATTTATTAAAATTGTGATGGCGTGAGGTCATCACAATTTTAATATTAGTGTGCCTGATAGAATAATATGTAAAAATACAGAAACATAAGTATTGGGTTGTTTTTATAATCAATTTTGCCGAAGATAAAAGGGGAAACAGTATGAATTATAATGAAGCATTAAACTATATTCACGGAACTTCAAAGTTTGGAATAAAATTAGGACTCGAAAATATTGAGACTCTTCTAAGCTTGATGGGTAATCCTCAGGACAAGCTTAAGTATGTCCATGTGGCGGGAACTAATGGAAAGGGCTCAACAGTGACATTTATTAGTAGTGTGCTGATTGAAGCCGGTTTTAAAGTTGGTATATTTACATCTCCAAGCCTTGAATGTTTTAACGAGAGGATCAAA
The DNA here is from genome assembly GCA_012519925.1 of Clostridiaceae bacterium. Classification (GTDB taxonomy): domain Bacteria; phylum Bacillota; class Clostridia; order Acetivibrionales; family Acetivibrionaceae; genus Acetivibrio. The sequence continues at coordinate 29,525 of JAAYPF010000193.1, read as the reverse complement.
ATAAATAATATTGAAATAAATGGGGATGATCTTGCTAGAATAACATCTTTTGTCAAGGAAAAAGTTGATATTATGATTTCGAAATATCAGGTATACCCAACAGAGTTTGAAATAGTTACAGCAATTGCATTTGAGTATTTTTATCAAATGAAGTGTGATATAGTTGTTTTGGAAGTTGGTCTTGGCGGAAGATTCGATGCTACAAATATTATAAAGGAATCTTTAGTATCGGTTATTACAGCTATTGGCTATGATCATACGAACAGGCTAGGGGACACTCTTGAAAAAATAGCTTTCGAAAAGGCAGGAATTGTCAAGTGTGGAGCTGATGTAGTTGTTTTTTCTCAGAAGGAGAGTGTTTTAGAAGTAATTAGACAAGTGTGTAAAGAAAAAAACGCAGAATTATTCACAGCGGATTTTCAGAACATTAGAATAGGAGCCTATTCAATAGAGGGACAGGAATTTGAATTAAATAATTTGAGGTCTTTGAAGATATCACTTTTAGGAGAACACCAGATAAAAAATGCTGTTGTTGCTGTTCGTGCCCTAGAGATACTGAGAAAAAAAGGATATGAGATATCAGATGACAGTATTAGAAAAGGTTTAGCTAATGCAAAATGGTCAGGAAGGCTTGAGGTTTTGAATAAAAATCCTATTTTTCTGATAGATGGTGCTCATAACGCACAAGGTGCAGAGGTTTTAGCGGAGGTTTTAAAAACATACTTTCCTAGAAAGAAAATTGTATTTATTATTGGTGCACTTAAAGATAAGGATATTGCCTCCATTGTTAAGCCAACTCTGCCTTTAGCCTCGGAATATATAACGGTAACACCTAACAACAATAGGGCATTATCTTCGAAAGAAATGGGGGATTTTCTATTGAAGTATTGTAAAAATGTTTCAGTTAGTGATACAATTGAAGGGGCCGTTAAAACAAGTTTAAGCCGAATTACTTCTGATGATGATGTTATATGTGCGTACGGCTCACTTTATTATATAGGGGAAATTAGAAAGTTTTTTAAGGGTTAAAATAATTTATGAGGTGGATATATGATTGATTTTAAACAGGAGTTAAAGAGCTATTCACCAATAGATCTTGATAGACTTCTAGAATCTAATTTAGATATGCCAGATAACTTAAAAAATTCAGTTTTACTATATAACAAAGCACTAGCCAATATACGTATAAAGAGTGAGGATATAGCAATAATTGAGTTGAAAAAAGCTATTTCTCTTAACCCTGATTTTTGTGAGGCAATAAATCTACTTGGATTGTTGTATATTAGTATAGGTGAGCGTAATAAAGCCAGAGATTGCTTTGAAAAAGCTCTTAGCAATGACCCAAATGATAAAAAAGCTATAGAATATATAAAGGTTTTAGATCCTAATTACTTTAATTCTGAAAATGTGAAGGATAGGCATAAAGCGAAAAAGCAAAAGAAAAAAGTTCCTGTTGCAGGCAATAATAAGAAAGCTCAACACAGCACTTCAAGAACAGATAAATCACAGATTCCTATTTTAGGCTTAATGAAAACCGATGTAGCTAAATATATTGTCGGGTTTCTTGCAGGTATATTGGTATTCTTTTTAATTACTATGATTGCAAAATCTCAAGAGCCTGTATTAGATGTTCCTAATGCATCGGAGGATATACAAATAAATCAAAGTGATGAATATGAAAAAAAATATAATGAATTGCTTTTGGAAAATAAAGCTTTAGTAGAACAATTAGAAGTATTAAATAAAACAGCTCAAAGTTATACTAGTTTATCTAAGTTGCTTGAGATTGATAAGCAGGTGTCAGAAGGAAATTATGTTGTTGCTGCGGATATGATAGTTGAGTTTAAAGAAGCTGAACTTAATGATAAAGAAATAGAAAAGTATAATAGTTTACGGAGCCGGACAATGGAAAAAGCGGCTCAAGAAAGATATAATCAAGGAAGAGAACTATATAAGAAGAAGCAATTTGCTGAGGCTCTTGAGCACTTTGACAAGCTGATAACTTATGTCGATGAGTGGAAGAATTTAAATGCAACAATATACTATATAGGTGTGTGCCATCAAGAACTGAATAACAATGAGAAAGCAATAGAAGCTTTTAACAGAGTCATAAATGAATATCCGTCAAGTTCTTTTGCAGGTTATTCTAAAACTAGAGTAAACAGTTTAAGTCATGAAGGCTAAATACTTTCTTTAAAAAACATGTGGCTTCGTTGTTTGTAATTAAAACGCTAAGTTTATCAACAACATAAACAGATCAACTGGATTTTTCTCATGAACTATTTGTTAAAAATCATTTGATGGAGATGTTTTTTCACTTAAAGCCAATGTTTGATATACAGTTTGCCCAGGTAATACTTTAATATAATTGGATTGATAATTTATGTTGTTTTTAATTTGTGCATATATAATATAATATCCCGGAGGAATATCTTCTATAACAAAGTTACCATTGCAGTCAGAAATTGTTTCAAATACAGGAAGACCACATTTTTGCCCAAAATAAAGAAATATGTCTACGTATTGAAGAGCTTCATTATCTTTTTTCTGAACAGTGATTCCGGTAATTTTTCCTGAATAGTCAACTTTTTTATTCTCAACATAAACATTTACATTTTGCGAGTTCAATTGTACAGGGTTTACATCAACTTTTTGTTCTTGGTCAAGGTCTTGAGAATTGTACTGAAAACTGTCATTCTCATAGCATTTACTGTTATTAGGGACTTTATGTTCACTAGTTTTTTTTTCAACTATTATATTTTCTGGTTTCATGTCTACACCTCATTTCTGCAATTAAGAACGAATACTTTATTTTTGTGGGGATGGGGGAGAGTGTATCTCCCCACTAAATAGCAGTTATTTCTTTTTGCCTTCTTCAACTTCTATTTCAGCTTCAGCACCAGCAGCAGCCCCAGCTTCAGCGCCAGCCCCAGCCCCAGCCCCAGCTTTAGAACCGGATCCACTTTTAGCTTTGTTTTCAGCTTCAGCTTCATTTTCATTTTCAGATCTTTGTCCCTGAAGCTGTTTTTGTGTTAGAATGTTGTAGTTTATTTGTTTATTAACTTGATTCTGGCTGTGGAATTCCTTTTCTTCTATTTCTACTTCCTGTTCAGCATCTTGTTTAGATTTTAGCTCAGCTTCAAGTTCAGCTTCAAGTTCAGCCTTTAATTGAGCTTTTAGTTCGTTTAAATTGATATCTAGCATGGTTGTTGCTCCTTTCTATTATTTGAATTAATTACTTACAATATCATCATATTCTTTATGTAAACAAAGGTGACAGTATTTTTGTAAAATTTTTCAAGTGGGCGGTGGTATAGAATGTAAATGCTCAAAGATTTCTTCATAATTACAATATCTTGCAGATACTGAGTTGATATGCTATTATAATTTCGTTGGGAATAGGTTCTTTGATAACTGGTCTTTTTCAAATGAGCTTAAGAGAGTGATAACAACACATCAACATAATGTATAGGAAGTGTTTTATATGCGGACAAAGGTGCCTTTTGAAGAAATTGAAACAAGAATGGAACGTTTTAGACAAAAGATGAAGATATCCGATCCAAAATGGCAGGTAGCTGTGATTTTAAGTAAGGTTAATCTTTATTATTTCACAGGAACTATGCAAGAAGGAATGCTTATAATACCAAGGGACGAGGCAGCTGTTTTTTGGGTTAGAAGAAGCTTTGAAAGGGCTTTAGATGAGTCATTATTTAGAGATATCAGACCAATGAATAGTTTTCGTGATGCACAGGAAATGTTTGAAAAGGGTAAACTGCCAAAAATAGTACATATGGAAACGGAAACAGTTCCATTAGCTTTATATCAGAGATTTCAAAGATACTTCCCTTTTGAGGAAGTAAAAGCAGTAGATTCATACATTTCTTCTGTAAGATCTGTCAAAAGTAAATATGAGCTATCACTAATGGAAATATCTGGGGAAATACATCGAAAGGTTTTAGAGGAGAGAATACCTGGAATGTTGAGAGAGGGAATGAGTGAAGCTGAACTTGCGACGCAACTGTTTTCAGTGCTTATGGAGGAGGGATATCAGGGAATAACACGATTTGGAATGTTTGATACTGAAATTATGTTAGGCCATATAGGATTTGGTGAAAGTTCTATTTATCCATCGTACTTTAACGGACCAGGAGGAAACTATGGATTAGGTGCAGCAGTGCCTGTATTTGGCAGTCGAGAAAGGAAGCTGCAAAAAGGTGATTTAGTATTTATCGACATAGGTTGTGGTGTGGAGGGATATCACACAGATAAAACCATGACTTATATGTTTGGAAGAGCTCTCAATCAAGATGCAATTGAACAACACAAAAGATGTGTTGAAATACAAAATGAAATTGCAAGAAGGTTAAAACCTGGCGAAATACCTTCAGAGATATTTAGTACTATAATGGGCAAGCTCAGTGATGATTTTCTAGCAAATTTTATGGGATATGGTAAGAGGAAGGTAAAGTTTTTAGGTCACGGGATAGGTCTTGTTGTGGATGAATTGCCAGTAATTGCAAAAGGGTTTGACGAGCCTATACAAGAGGATATGGTATTTGCTATTGAGCCGAAAAAAGGAATAGAAGGCATCGGAATGGTCGGAATTGAGAATACTTTTCAGGTGACTTCTAATGGCGGTCGCTGTATCACAGGAGATAGTCTTGGACTTATTCCTGTTTATTAGTGTATGTGAAGTTAGAATAGGATTTATTGGAATGAATTGGCATGTGTAAAATCACCAATTCAATAAAAATATTTATTAAATACGCCGATAATTATTATGTTTAGATTGAAAAATTTATATAAATAAGGTATTCTTATAATATAAAAAACTAGGGGGTTATGAGATTTTATGAAAAAATTAGGTTTTTGTTTAGTGCTATTTTTATTTGCTGTCACAACATTTGCATCTGTTGCCAATGCATCGGTAAATATAACTGAGACTCCAGATGTGAAAATTGTAATCGAAGGTGAAAAGGGTACATATAACGATGTTACAATAATTGCAGACGGAAGGACTTTGCTACCTCTGCGTGAAGTACTTACAAACCTTGGTGTAAAAAATGACGATGAGCACATCATATGGGATGGTACGAAAAGAAGCGTTACTGTAAAAAAGGATGACAAAGTAATATATCTTGAAGTTGGTAAGACAGTTGGGTCCGTTAATGGAAGCGAAATTGCCATTGATGTAGCACCTATTATTTACCCTAAAAACAATAGAACATATATTCCAGCAAGATTTGTGGCAGAAAGCCTTGGAATGGAAGTAGTATGGGATGCAGATACAAGATCTGTTTTAATTGCCGATAAAGCTAATTATAATCAAATAAAAGATATAATTACAAAGTCAAATGAGGCTATGAAGGATGTTACAAAGTTTAAATTCGGATTGGGAATGGATGTTAATGTATCTCAAGATGAATTTAAAATGGATTACGATATTGATATAACTGCTGAAGTGGACCAAGAAGCTAAAGCTTTTCATACGTTTACAGTTATGAATGTGTTCGGTATTAATATGGAAATAGAATCTTACTTAAAAGATGGCACTAATTATACAAAGGACTTAAAAACAGGCGAATGGTCAAAAGAAGAATTGAGTCCAAGTGAATATGAAGAATTATTTGCAAATAACAGTGAAATAAGCAATATAAAAGATGAAGATATTAATAGGTTTTCTGCTGGTATGATAGTAGCTAACAGCGAGAATTCTGATGAAATTCTTATAAAAGGCGATGTTTTGTCATCGGATTTTATGAAAGCATTTAGCAGTGAATTGGCTGCAACAGGAAATGTTTCAGATGGACTTGAATTGGATAGCTTTTATATGGAATTTGCTTTCGATAAAAATACTCATTATATGAAGAGTATGAAAATGGGTTTTGAAGGCGAAATACAAGAAGAAACAGGAAAAGGGCAAATGAATATGAATATTAGTCTCGATATTTCAGATTACAATGGAGATTTTGAGATTATTGTACCTGAAGAAGCATTGCAAAGCAGTAATTAAGGTATTATTATGCTAAGTTAAGTAACATAATAATTTAGAATTAGTTAAATGGTTTGTTTTTAATAAATAGAGTGTTTTTTTGCACTATGAAAATGTAAACAAATAATTATTAAAAGTACTAGGAAAAAATATAAGGCTATTGTATAATTAACTGGAATATTAGGTGTTATGTTCTTAATATTCATAAAGTTAGATACAATAGCTTTTTTGTTTTATAGAAAACTAAGGTATAACACAGTAATGATAATAAAAATTTTGTAGTTTTAATCCTCAAAAATAGTAAAAGTTTGACGAGTGGATACGAAATTTGAATTATATTGCGAAGTACTATAAACACTGAGTAGTTTATTTGTTAAATTTTTTATTGCGGTTTTGCTCAAGAATAGAGATAATATAATAAAGAAATATTTTTATTACTTATTAAGATATATTTATGCGAGGTCACATATTAAGTACGGTTGAGTAAGTTGCTACTATTAGCCGATTTAAGGGGGGGTGCTCTATGCAAGAATCATCTTCATTTAATAATATGCAGCAAGATATTTCAATTCACGATACCCTGACAGGAGCATATTCACGTGCACTATTAAATGAGCAGTTTCCCGATGAAGTAGAGAGGTGTTCTCGCTACGGGATACCTTTGTCTTTATGTTTAATAGATATTGATTATTTTAAAAGTATAAATGATGCCTATGGTCACATTCGTGGTGATCAAGTCTTGCAAACTTTTGTAAAACGTTTAAATTCATTGATGAGAAAGTCGGATATTTTATTCAGATATGGTGGGGATGAATTTGTATTATTAATGATGAATACCCACAAAAAGCAAGCATTGTCTCTTACTAACCGATTATTAGATAAAATAAGAATGGTACCTTTTTCTGGTGAACCTCCACTTAACATATCGCTGAGTATAGGTGTTGCTGGCTATCCTGAAGATGCTTCAGACGCTGAAGCTATGTTCAACATAGCAGATCGTCGCTGCTATGAGGCTAAGCGTAGAGGTCGTGGTCAAGTTGTTGGAGAAACCTATGAGTATCAAAATGATATAGTTTTTAATGAATTGTCGCGGTTGATTGAAAGGGAGGAAGCTCTTTCTAGGTTGGACTGCTTTTTTGAGCTTTTACCGGAGAGAGGAAATGGAGTTTTAAGTATAGTGGGTCCTCAAGGCTCTGGAAGGACTAGTTTTTTATCAAAAATTGAAGCGACCGCTAAAATGAGTAATTATGAAGTTTTGTTTCTTAGTGCTAAATATGAACTAAAATCAAAGGCATATGGACTTCTAACCGAAGCCAAAAGTGAAAATCTTGATTTTACTAAATTTAATACGGAGGATTTTGAAGACTCAATATTAAGAAGACTAAAGAATAAGAGTAAATCTGGATTTATAATTATCCTTGATAACCTTGCTTTTGTTGATCATGCAACTTTGAATCTGTTAAGGAAATTTCTAATGGGGATGAAATTCCCATGCTTTGGTTTGGTATACTCTTCAGAACCTGATACTACAAGGAATTTTGAGTATTTAACTGTGCCGCTTATAGATACTATTTATATGAAGCCTTTTTCTCCAAAGGGTGTTAATATATTTGTACGAAGTATTTTGTCTTGGGATCCGCCGGCTGCGTTCTTAGACTGGCTGTATACCCAGACTATGGGGTATCCTAAAGTATTGAGTGAAAGCCTTTCGTATTTAATAGAAAAGGGGATTATAAAGAAAAATGGTGAGCATCAATGGTTGATTGAACCCAATTATGCTACCATTGCACTTCATAAAAATTTAGGCAGGTTTGGCAAAATGCCACAGAACAATTTACCATCTTTTTTAACCGAGTTTATTGGCAGAGAAGCTGAAATAAGCCAGATTAGCTTATTGCTAGATAAAAGTAGATTAGTTACACTTGTGGGTCCTGGGGGAATAGGGAAAACTCGTTTGGCACTGCAAGTGGCATCTATGCGACTAAATGATTTTGAGGATGGTGTGTTTTTTGTATCTTTAGCATCGGTAACAAAACCAGATTTAGTAGTGTCTTCTATTGCTAAAACCATGGATATAGTAGAGACATCTGGTCAATCTATATTAGAAGCAATGAAAAGTGCCCTTAAAGATAAGCATAGGTTGATTATTATAGATAATTTTGAGCAGGTTATTGCTGCTGCGCCAATGATAGCTGAACTTCTTGCATCTGCAAGATTGGTGACAGTTATGGTGACTAGCCGTGAAGCCTTACATATTTCCGGTGAGCATGTATTTAATGTACCTACTTTAGCAATTCCAGAACTTGAGCAAAGAGATTGTCTTGAAAAGATGATGCAGCTGTCTGCAATTGCTTTGTTTGCATCACGTGCTCAAGCTGTTGAGTACAGCTTTGTCCTTACGAAAGACAATATAGGTCAAGTTGTTGAGCTGTGTGCCCGTTTAGATGGGATCCCTCTTGCAATAGAGCTAGCAGCCTCTAATGTGGGGCGTATTTCATTAGCAGAAATGTTAGAGCAAAGCAGAAACCGGTTAAAGTGGCTCAATAATGGACCAAGAGATTTGCCTTCAAGGCATAAGACTTTGAGAAGCACAATCGAGTGGGGATATAGTTTGCTAAGCCCGAACGAACAGCAGTTGTTTATGGGGTTAGGTGTGTTTATTGGTAGGTTTACTAAGGATGCAGTTAATAGAGTACTAGCACAAGAAATTGGGTTGGATAATAGTACAGATGAGTGTCTGTTTTCACTTTTAGATAAGAGTTTGATTAAAAATGTAACCGAAAGCTCTAATAAAGATGAGTATTCTTTTGAAATGCTTGAGACTATTCATGAGTTTGCGATGGAGTGTTTGAAAGCAAGTGGGAAAAAGGCTATTTTGGAGGAAAAGCATGCTTATTATTATAAAGCATTAGTAGAAGAGGTCGTTGAAAATATGAGCGGACCCGATCAATATTTATATCTGAATAGGCTTGAACGCTCTTACTTAAATATTTTGGCAGCTATAGAGTGGGCAAAGAAAAACGCTAAAATTGAATTGGAAATAGATCTAGCAGTTGGTCTTGGAGCATATTGGGAGCTCAGAGGTCGTTGGAGCGAAGGCAAATTGATAATGAGTAATATTGTCAATAGATGTGATAAGAATGTAAAATTAAAGAAAATTGCTATGATATATCATTGGCTCGGTAGATTGGTTCAATTGGAAGGAGACTGTAAGAAATCGATTGCACTACTAAATACTGGGCTCGAAATAAGTAGAAGGCATAAAGATAGTATTGTGGAAGGATATATATTACATAAATTAGGTTGGGTTTATTATGTTTATGGAGATCAAAAAAAGATTGAGAATTTATGGAACAAGAGTTTATCTTTATTTAGAGAGGTGGATTATAAGCCAGGAGTAGTAACTATTTTACAGGATCTTTGCTATATAAAATACTATGAAGGCGATTTTAATCTAGTTGAAAAATATTCAAATGAGAGTCTAAAAATCTGCAAGCAGTTAGGAGACAAGAGGGGAATCTCAAATGCACTTAACAGGCTTGGGCAATTAGCTAGAGGAAAAGGCAATTATGAACATGCGGAAAGGTTGTTTAAAGAGCATCTAGTTGCCTGCGAAGAGCTTAAGGATAATACAGGAAAAGTAGGAACGCTAAAATGTCTTGCAGAGTTAGCTCGTTCGGAACGCAAATTTACTTTGGCCACCGAATATTACAAAGAGTGTTTAAGGCTTGCTCAGGAGATTGGATATAAAAGCTTCGTGGCAAGTTCCCTAAAAGACTTAGGAGAGATAGCGAGGTGCCAAGGTGAGTTTAAATTGGCAAAGGAGCTATATGATGAGAGTCTTGCTATATCTCTAGAAGTAAATGACAACTGTGAAACAATGTGGATATATAGAAACATGGCGGAATTGGAGATGTATCAAGGAAATACCGATAAAGCAAAAGATTTGTATAAAAAGGGCTTGGAAGTGTTTTGTGGTTATAACCAGAGAAATGCACTATTTGCTATGCTAACTTTAGAAGGTGTTGCGGGTTTGGCGGCACTTGAGGGCAAACTGGTTGAGGCAGCAACACTTTTTGGAATTACCGATAAATTGTTTGAATCTAATGGCAAGCTTATTTCAAAGGATGATGCTGATGACTATAAGAGACGTTTTGTAGAGGTTCAAGCAAAGTTAGATATTGAAGCCTTCAATTTAGCATGGAATGAAGGACGTTCCATGTCCTTAGAAGCTGCTATGGAGTTTGCGATGCAAGATATTTTTGATAATAATTAATTGTATAAATTGAAGAAATATTAACAGATATCTCAGAACGTGAATTTATTATAACAAGCCTTCAAATGAAAGCACAACTTACAATAGTGCAAGTACTTAATATACTAAAAAGTATTAACCCTTCCTACACTAATTTCATGCAATTCCTACAGATTTATAACGAGTCGTTAGCCCTCCTTCTTTGCACTTTTCAGACAACGAATCATAAATTACTGTAAAATTTATCTTGGATTCGTATTAATTATTAGCAAATCTTTCCGATATAAATTAAAGGATAATGGCTTTATAAGGGAGGAAGTTTACATATGGAAAATACCATTAGGGACAGATTTGTTTTTACTTATGAAAGTGGTGTTACTGGAAGCTTTTTGGTGGCTAACATTTCTAAAGATGATAGTATTGTGGAGTTTCAAGTCAATATGCTAGCGAATAATCCTAATAAGCATATTATACCTCTTGATGTAAGAAGAAATAACAATAGGATTAGTTTATATTACAATGTGACTTCAAAACTTTCTCTTTCACAATACTTAAGTCGAAGTCGACTCAGTAAAATTGAGTTTGTAGAAATATTTTCTGGTATTGTAAAGACGCTTTTAAACTCTAAAGGTCTTTTTCTATCGGAAAATTCTTTTTTGCTAGATGACGAATACGTTTACATAAGTCCTGATACCATGTGCATTTCACTCATATATTTACCCGTAAAACTAGAGATTGATATTACAAAAGCTTTAAAAGATTTCGCTATAAATTTTGTGGTATATAGTGCAAACATTAATGAGGAGAATAGCGATAGTTTCTTGCAGCAGTTTTTAAGTTTTTTAAAAAAAGACAACTTCAATATCATAGATTTTGATAAGTTCCTAAAGGAAATGAAAAGGGTTTTAGGAAAACAAATGGAAACAGATTCAGATAAACCGGAAGTTTCAAATAAAGCTAATGAAATTCCTCAAGCAGAACATACTTCTGCAAATACCGGCTTACAAGAACAGAATGAGATTAATTATAAACAAAACAAGCCAAAAGTTGATATACCAAAAGCTAAAGGTGTACAAGATAGAAATTTAAAAAAAGACAATCCTCCAAACAATAGGCAGGTAAAGGAGTTAAAAAGTACAAATGTGCAAAGTGGAAATGCTTTAGAGAGTCTTTTGAGTAAGCCAAATATTCTAATAGGTGCATCCATACAAGCTGTAATGGTATTAATTGTTTTTGTGCTGCTTTTTTCAGGAAAGCTCGATTCCCTAGGTAATGATAAAGTTTCTACTGTGTTTGGACTTTTACTAGTTATTGCGGCTGCTAGTTATTTTATGTGGAAGAATGTTATGAAAATAAAAATAGTAAGCGAAAGAAGTACTAATAAGCCTGTGGTGCCTAAAAGACAGGAAAACAAGGCGAGAAATAATGCTCCTTCGCCTAAGATTGTTGAAAGACCCTCAAAGGATTCAAAATTAAACGTTCAAACAAAAATTCTAGAAGTCAAGAAAGACAATATAAAAGAAAATAAAAGACCAGATATAAATAGTCATTCACCTAAGGTTATTGAGAAGCCCTATCAAAGAGAAGTGGTTAGGCAACCCGTGGGAGATTTAAAGCCTATGCCCATTAAGATAAGCAGTAATGTAAATGAAACTGTTTTGTTAGGTAGCTCAGATTTAAGACACCCACATCTTCAAATATACACAGATACCGGTGTTGAAGAGGTGGTAATAAATAAGCCAAGTTTTATAATTGGAAGGCTTGAGGGACAAGTCGATTATGTGCATTCAAACAATGCTATAGGGAAAGTGCATGCTGAAATTATTACCCGAGAGGGACATTATTATTTAAAAGACATTAATTCAAAGAACGGTACATATATAAATGGAAAAAGGATTGATAGCAACATAGAGTATGAGATTCAAAACAATGACAAAATAACTTTAGCAAATAGTGAGTTTCTATTCATAGTCATGTGAACGAGTAAGAGATTTATTGATCTAATAGGTTTCCTTTGCATAGTGAAATTATGTTCATACGCATAGAAGCCTAAGAGTTATATACTGGGTTTTGTGATTTGATTATTGTGTAGGTAGCTTTTTAGATGACTAAATTATTAAAAAGGTCAATGGGTGGTGAGGGAAATAATAATTAACTGTATTGAAGGAACTGCCCTTGTTATTATAGCTCTAAGAAGTGATATTAGAAGCTACAAGATTAAGAATAAAATCATCTTAACATTCATAGTTATCGGTGTGTTGACAAATTCAATCACACATGGATATGAAGGCTTTATAGATTCGTTTCTAGGGGTGATTATACCTCTTTTATTGTTATTTATCTTATACGCTTTAAAAATGTTAGGAGCAGGAGATATAAAGCTATTTAGTGCCTTAGGTGCTGTTTTTGGTGCAAAATATATCTTCGAAATATTGGCATATTCATTTATTGCAGGTGGAATAATAGCATTAATATTAATCCTAGCTAGAAAAAACGCAAAGGACAGAATACTACATTTATATAATTATTTAAAGTCGTTAATTCTGACGTTTAGGATTTTGCCTTATATGGAGTTTGATAATAAGAATGATAGTGGGAAGTTTCCCTTTGCATATGCAGTTTTTTTCGGAACAATTGTTTTTATTTTAGGTGCAATGTTGAAATATTCACAGGCTTAAAGTAAAATAAAAATGATTACGCATTTAAAGGATGAATTTATTATGGAAAAAAGTCCGAATTATGACACAATATTTTCGCAAATCGGATGTAAAATTACAAAATCAAGAAAAGTGATTATAGATGTACTTGTCAAAACGGAAATTCCTTTGTCAGCAGAGGAGATTTTTCTTCTTGTTAAGGAATCTGGAGCATCAACAAATCTTTCAACGGTCTATAGAACTCTCGATCTTTTGGAAAGTAAAGGACTTTTGGATAAATGTATCATGAGTGAAGGTAAAGCAAGGTATCAACTTGTTTTAGAAGGTCATAAGCATCACATAACATGCACTAGCTGTTATAAATCCATACCAATAAGTGTATGTCCATTAGAAGCTCTTGAAAAGGATTTAGTTAACAAAACAAATTTTAATATAACTGGACACAAGTTAGAAGTGTATGGTCTTTGTCCAAAATGCAGAAAAAACGAGTAAAGGCAAATTATTTTAATTAAAATCGAGCGAGTTATTAGCACTCACATTTAGTGAGCGCTAAAATTTACTTGACAAGTTTTTGTGTGGGAATGTAATATATTCATTAGGGAGTATAGATTTAATATTCCTATTACAAAAAAATGAACAGGAGGGTGCTGTGATGAATCACCAAAGTGGAACGATATCCATAAATACAGAAAACATTTTTCCCATTATAAAGAAATGGCTTTATTCTGAAAAGGACATTTTTGTACGTGAATTAGTTTCAAACGGAAGTGATGCCATAAGCAAACTTAAAAAACTTTCAACTATTGGAGAAGCAAAGGTCAATAGTGATGAGAAGTATTATATAAAAGTTATTGTCGATGGCGAGAAAAAGACTATACAAATAATTGATAATGGATTAGGAATGACTTCTGAAGAGGTGAATAAGTATATCAATCAGATAGCTTTCTCGGGTGCTAAGGACTTTGTTGAAAAGTATAAAGACAAGGCAGATGATAGTCAAATCATAGGACACTTCGGTTTAGGTTTTTACTCTGCATTTATGGTATCTGATAAAGTTCAGATTGACACTCTCTCTTATCAAGAGGGTGCACAGGCTGTAAAATGGGTAAGTGATGGTGGTACTGAGTTTGAAATGGACAAATCCGATAGAACGGAAAGAGGAACTACCATAACCTTATTTATTGCTGAAGATAGTAAGGAATTTCTTGAAACCTACAAGGTTAGAGAAATACTTGTCAAATATTTCTCGTTTTTGCCTTATGAATTGTATTTAGAAGATGCAAATGAGAAGAAGAGTGAAAAGGATAAGGAAGAGGACAAGATAGAAGAAACTAAACCTCTTAATGATACAAGTCCTTTATGGCTGAAAAATCCAAAGGATTGTACTGATGAAGAGTACAAGGATTTTTACAGAAAGGTATTCTTTGATTTTAATGAGCCGTTATTCTGGATACATTTGAATATGGATTATCCTTTTAATCTGAAAGGAATTTTGTATTTTCCTAAATTGAAACATGAATTTGATACTATGGAGGGTCAAATAAAGCTGTTTTATAATCAGGTGTTTGTGGCTGATAACATAAAAGAAGTGATACCTGAGTTTTTGATGCTGCTTAAAGGAACCCTTGATTGTCCCGATCTTCCCCTAAATGTATCAAGGAGTTTCTTGCAAAATGACGGCTATGTTACAAAAATCTCAACGCACATAACTAAGAAGGTTGCGGACAAATTGACTTCGCTTTTTGAAAAGGAAAGAGAGGTCTTCAATAAATATTGGGATGACATAAATCCTTTTGTGAAATTTGGTTGTATTAAAGAAAAGAAATTTTATGACAGGGTAAAAGATATTATTATATTCAAAACTACAAATGACGAATATGTTACACTAAAGGAATACTTAGAGCGTAATAAAGAAAAACATGAAAACAAGGTTTTCTATATTACGGATGAAAGACAGCAGGCTCAATATATTAAGCTGTTTAAGGAGCAGGGAATGGAAGCGGTTAATCTTTCTACTATGATTGACAATCACTTTATTCAGTTCCTTGAGATGGAGGAAAAGGACGTTAAGTTCCTTCGCATAGATTCGGATATAAGCGACAGCTTGAAGAATATTGATGATAATAAGGATGATGAAGCTGTTAAGGAGTTGTCCGAAGGTCTAGAAAAGATATTTAAAGAGAGTTTGAATAATGAAAATTTGAAGCTACAGGTTGAGGCCCTGAAGGCAGAGTCCGTACCTGCTATGGTACTTTTGTCTGAACAATCACGTAGAATGCAGGAGATGGCAAAAAACTACGGAGGTTTTAATTTTGGAGGGATGTATGAAAATGAAGAGACTCTAGTTCTAAATAGAAACAACAGTTTGATTCGCTCTCTGATAAGCCTAAAAGACAAGGAAGACAGAAAGGAAGATGTACAGCTTATCTGTGAGCATGTATACGATCTTGCACTAATGAGTCATAAACACCTAGAGCCTGACGCAATGAACAAATTTATAGAAAGAAGCAATAAAATATTATCAAGACTTGCTGATTAGACAAATAAAAACTAATAAAGACGATTAATAAATAAAAACAGCTGTATACTTAAAATAAACATACAGCTGTTTTTTATTCTCAAAGAAAGAAATCAATTTTATCATATCTTTCTTATAATATCACAACTTACAAATTCCTTCTAACGCCCCACTAATTTTAAGCTATCTACTACATCATTAAGGTGGAGGGTTAGCCCCCTTTGTTTAAGAAAATGAAAATCAAAACCTAATGCAGTAATAGAATTAGTATAAATTAATGCAGATTTATGAATCCTTTTGACGTATTTCAATTCTACGTATTTTTCCACTGATGGTCTTAGGTAATTCTTCTACGAATTCTATGATTCTAGGATATTTATAGGGTGCTGTTACTTTTTTTACATGTTCCTGAAGCTCTTTTACAAGCTCTTCACTAGCAGTATAGTTCTTAGTCAATACTACAGTTGCTTTTACAATTTGACCTCTTACAGGATCAGGAACTGCTGTTATGGCACACTCTAAAACTGCAGCATGCTCTAGAAGAGCACTTTCAACTTCAAAAGGTCCTATTCTGTATCCAGAACTTTTAATTACATCATCGGCTCTTCCCACGAACCAATAATAGCCGTCTTCATCTTTCCATGCCATATCTCCTGTATAATAGACATCATCGTGCCAAACTTTTTTAGTCAAGGCTTCATCTCTATAATAGCCTCCAAAAATACCTACAGGCAATTTGTTTCCTGTCCTAACCACTATTTGACCTTCTTCACCAACTTCACAGGATCTTCCATTCTCATCAACTATATCAACTTCATATCCAGGAGTAGGTTTGCCCATAGAACCTGGCTTGGGCTCTATCCAAGGGTAAGTGCCTAATACGACTGTAAGCTCGGTTTGACCATAACCTTCCATTAGTTTTATACCTGTTGTATTAAGAAACTGAGTATATACTTCAGGATTTAAAGGTTCGCCGGCTATGGCACAATATTTCAATTTGCTTAAATCAAATTTGCTTAAATCCTCTTTGATAAAGAATCGGTATATGGTCGGAGGTGCACAAAAAGTTGTGACACCATATTTGCAAATAACGTTAAGGAGTTCTTTCGGTACAAACTTATCGTAATCGTATACAAAAACTGCACTTCCAGCCAACCACTGTCCGTATATTTTACCCCATACTGCCTTTGCCCATCCTGTGTCTGCAACAGTAAGGTGCAAACCATTTTCTTTGACATTTTGCCAGTACTTTGCAGTTATGATATGACCTAATGGGTATGTAAAATTATGCCTTACCATTTTAGGCATACCTGTAGTTCCGGAGGTAAAGTACAAAAGCATGGTATCGTCATTTTGAGTGACCTTATCACCAGTAGGTCTAGTAAATTCGGAGGAAGCTTCTTCAACCTCCTTTGTAAAATCATACCAGCCTTCCTTTGGGTCGCCCACAAGTCCAATAGCTTTAAGAGTGGGGGATTTTTCCATAGAATCTTCTATATGCTTTATTACTTCCTCTTCTGCTACAGAAACTATCATTTTTATATCAGCAGCGTTATTTCTATAAATAATATCCTTTGCAGTGAGAAGATGAGTTGCGGGGATGCATATTGCACCAATTTTGTGAAGAGCCAAAATAGCAAACCAGAACTCGTAACGTCTTTTAAGTATCAACATAACTGGATCGCCTTTTCCGACACCAGCTTTTGTGAAAAAGTTTGCAGTCTTATCACTGTAATATTTTAGCTGTCCAAAAGTAAAAGTTGCCTCATTACCTTTTTCATCGCACCACACTATTGCTACTTTGTCTGGAGTAGAAGTTGCAATTTCGTCCACAACATCATAGGCAAAATTAAAATTATCTGGTACATTTATTTTAAAGTTTTCAAAAAAATCTTCATAGGAATTAAAATCTACACGGGAAATATATTTTTCCAGCATTACTTACCGACCTCCATCATAAAATTATTGCTAAGAATTTAGCAGTTTTATTGTTCATTGCCTTCATTCCATGGTTTGCTCCCGAATCAAAAAATAGTGAATCACCTTCATTTAGTATGATTTCGTTACCATTTATAATTACTTTTAAGGTTCCTTCGATAACATAGTTGAATTCTTGACCGGGATGAGAATTGTAGTGCACATTGGTGTCTGAGTTAGGCTCAACAGTTACCATAAAGGGCTCAGCCTTTTTGTGAATGAAGTTATAAGCAAGACTCTGATATTTATACGCCTGCCTTCTGTCAACACTCACACCCTTGTCTTTACGCACGATGGAATATGTATGAAGTTTTGGAGCATCCCCTGTAAGGATCGCAGCAAGCTCCACATTAAATTTGTTGGCAATCTCGTAAAGAAAACTTACAGGAATATCTGTATTTCCGCTCTCGTACTCAAGGTAGGTAGTAACAGGAATATTGAGCTCCTTTGCTAAAGACTCGGGGGAAATGTCGGAAATCTCACGAAGTTCCTTGATTCTCATGCTGATTTGTTTAATTTGTTCTGACATATAACCATCCTTTCATAATTTATAGATTTGAACAAGCTAATCAAATTAATAATTTCAAGCAAGTCAATTTTTATTTGGTTCTATCTATGTCCATTTAAACAATTTTTATGTAAAATTATTCGAAGCATTCACTACAGGTATACTTCTTTTCGAAATTTTATAATTATAAAATTACAATTAGGGTAATGGTATCACAATTTGCTTAAGAATGTAAAGGAGTTGTTTACTTAAAGCTTATTATCATTAAGTTTTAAGTAAAACTCGATAAAATTCGTTAAGGTATAGACTATTTAATAAAAAATAATCTATACTGCATTTAGATTATAAAGCTCATTATTGATGTGGAAGAGCCCTTTGAAAGGGCAGTTGATCAGTTAATATTTTGGAATTACTTTGCTTGATAAGAATAAAATAAATTCACTAGAAGTTCTCGAGAGAGGAACATTTTTCATTGTTATAATACCTAGCTTTCTAAGTGGCAGCTTCTCCTTCAATTTAACTTCAAATAGCTCTCCTTTATCTATGAAGGGAAGAGCACTTTCTTTTAATACATGTGCAATTCCTAAACCGATTTTTGCAAATTCAAGCAAAAGGTCAATGCTCTCAAGTTCAATTTCGGGAACTAAATTGAGTCCTCTTTTTTGAAGAATTGAGTCAATATTTTGTCGCGTCGAACTGCTTTTGTCTAGCATTAAAAGAGGATATCCCGAGAGTTCTTTCATTGATAGAGGTCTTTTTAAAATATCTCTAAATTTATTACAGGCTACAAAAGTATCTTCTACAGATATATAGTTTTCGACTGCTATACCTTTAGCCTGCACTGGAAGAGTGACTATTCCAAAGTCAATTATGCCTTCCTTCAATATATTTTGTATTTGATGGGAAGTTCTGTTGATAACTTGTATTTTAACCTTAGGATGCTTTTGTATAAATCTATCAATTGGGTCAATTAAATAATATTTACATATGGTGTCACTAACTCCAATCCTTATTTCCCCGTTTTCAAGGTTCTGGGATTCTAGCAGTTTACTTTCAGCTGTCTTTATAAAATTATAGGCTTGTTCTATATGCTTAAAAAGAATTTGACCTTCAGAAGTCAGCTTTATTTCTCGAGTACTTCTAAAGAAGAGCTGGGAACCTGTCTTATCTTCAAGATTTTTAATTGCCTGACTTATGGCAGATTGTGATACGTGAAGCTTGACGGCAGCATCAGAAAAGCTGTTGTTTTTAGCAACGTGATAAAATATTTTATACAGTTCGAAATTTATGTCCATAAGCACCTCTTATGATATATATTAAATTTATTAATTTTACTTATTTATTATAACATACTATAATAATTGTAGTGAAGGAAAAGTAAATATTTTAGGTTTCTATATATTTTGCAATAACATTTTACATTGATTTATATGTTTCGAAAGATTCGGCTTTTAACCTATAAATGCTGATGCTTTAACTAAAATTTGCTTATGTAAAATCTTTTGGCAACATATATAGAGTTTTATATTATTGCTAAGGGAGACTATATTAAGGGAGACTATATTAAGGGAGGCAAATTATGAAAAATTGTGTTAGAAGAGTTTTTGTGCAAAAGAAGAATGGTTTTGATGTAGAGGCAAAAAGTCTTTACCGTGACTTAAAATATAACCTAGGTATTGAGGGCTTAAAGAATGTTAAAATCATAAACAGGTATGATATTGAAGGTATATCCGATGAAGAGTTCGAGAATTCAAAGAGAACAATATTTTCTGAACCACCTGTTGATGAGGTTTTTGATGAAAAGATAGACATTGCTAAAGGTAGTAGAGTTATAGCTATTGAGTATTTACCAGGACAATATGATCAGAGAGCAGACTCTGCATCGCAGTGTGTGCAGATACTTACCCATGGTGAAAGACCAAATACAAAAGTTGCAAAACTTGTTATTTTAGAGGGGGAAGTTTCAGATAGCGAGTATAAAAAGGCAAAGGGTTATCTTATAAATCCGGTAGAAAGTCATGAGGCTTCCTTAGAAAAGCCTGACTCTTTAGAAGTTGAGGTTGAGGTCCCTGATGATGTAAAGGTTTTGAGTGGTTTTATTAATAAGAGTCATGATGAACTTGAAAGTTTTATGAATGAAATGGGACTTGCTATGTCCTTAGCAGATCTTGAATTTTGCCAGATATACTTTAGGGACAATGAGAAGAGGGATCCAACCTATACGGAAATAAAGGTTATCGATACTTATTGGTCGGATCACTGTCGTCATACTACTTTTTTAACAAATATAGGGAAAGTTGAATTTGAAGAGGGTGAATTAAGTACACCCATTAAGAAAGCGTATAAAAGCTATATAGAATCAAGAAAATTTGTGTATGAAGACAGGCAGAAGGATGTATGCCTGATGGATATTGCAACAATAGCAATGAAAGAGCTTAGAAAAAAAGGTAGTCTAGATGATCTTGATGAATCGGATGAAATAAACGCATGTAGTATAGTGGTTAATGTTAATATAGATGGAAGGGATGAAGAGTGGTTGGTTATGTTTAAAAATGAAACTCATAATCATCCTACAGAAATAGAACCTTTTGGTGGAGCAGCAACATGTTTGGGAGGTGCGATAAGAGATCCGCTTTCAGGAAGATCTTATGTTTATCAGGCTATGCGTGTTACTGGAAGTGGAGATCCAAGAACAAGCATCCAAGATACAATACCTGGCAAGTTGCCTCAGAGAAAGATTACAACCGGAGCTGCAGCCGGTTACAGTTCCTATGGAAATCAGATTGGACTTGCAACAGGTCAAGTAGCAGAAATATACGATGAGGATTATGTGACAAAGAGAATGGAAATTGGTGCGGTTATCGGTGCGGCACCAAAGAAAAATGTTATAAGAAAAACACCAGAGGCTGGTGATGTCATTATTCTATTAGGGGGAAGGACAGGTCGTGACGGTTGTGGAGGTGCGACAGGTTCTTCTAAGGAGCATACTGAAGAATCACTTCTAACTTGTGGAGCTGAAGTTCAAAAAGGTAATCCCCCTACAGAAAGAAAAATACAAAGATTGTTTAGAAAGTATTCTGTCAGTACTATGATAAAAAGATGTAATGACTTTGGAGCCGGTGGTGTATCGGTAGCTATTGGTGAATTAGCCGATGGTCTTAGCATTAATCTAGATTCGGTACCAAAGAAATACGAAGGTCTAGACGGAACAGAGCTGGCCATATCTGAATCTCAGGAGAGAATGGCTGTTGTTGTTGCAAAAGATGATGCTAATAGATTTATTGAGGCGGCAAGAGAAGAAAATCTTGAAGCTACAACAGTTGCTGTGGTTACTGCAGAGCCAAGGTTAACTATGTCTTGGAGAGGTAAGACCATTGTTAGTTTGAGCAGGGAGTTTCTAAATACCAATGGAGTTAAACAATATGCCGACGTATTAGTAGAAGCACCTTCTAAAGACACCTACTTTAAGATAGCTAGGAATTTAAATAATGCTAAAGACTTAGAACAGATGTGGATAGATGTGTTGAAGAATTTAAATGTTTGTAGCCAGAAAGGTCTGGTTGAAAGATTTGATGCCTCCATTGGGGCAGGATCGGTTTTTATGCCTTTTGGTGGAAAGTACCAGCTAAGTCCTACAGAAGGGATGGCAGCAAAAATTCCCGTCCTAGAGGGAGATACAAGTACAGGGACACTAATGACCTATGGATATAACCCGTCAATTGCAAAATGGAGTCCTTTCCATGGTGCTGTGTTTGCTGTGGTTGAATCGGTTGCAAAAATAGTTGCAATGGGGGGGGATTACAAGACTGTGAGACTTACTCTACAGGAGTATTTTGAAAAGCTTGGTAACGAACCTAAGCGTTGGGGTAAACCCTTCAGTGCTCTTTTAGGTGCTTACTATGCCCAAATGAAACTTGGTATTCCAGCAATTGGGGGAAAAGACAGTATGTCAGGTACTTTTAAAGATATGAATGTTCCTCCTACTTTAGTTTCTTTTGCAGTTGATATAGTAGATGTCAGGAAGGTTGTTTCAACTGAGTTTAAAGAAACTGACAGTAATGTTGTCCTAGTGGGTTTAAAGAGGGATGAAAATGAACTTCCTGATTTTGAAGATTTAGATAGGAATTATACAAGAATAAATAAATTAATAAAGAGCGGCAAAATTTTGGCAGCACAGACAATAAGGTCTGGAGGATTAGTGGAAGCGATTAGTAAAATGAGTTTTGGAAATATGATTGGCTTTAAAGCTAAAGGAAATATACCGGTGGAAAAATTGTTTGCTCCAGAGTATGGTTCAATTCTTCTTGAAATAGGAAAAAACCAAGAGGTGGATAAATTATTTGAAGGAATAAACTATGAGGTTGTGGGTACTACCCAAGCTACAGAAACTATCGATGTAAGCGGTATAAGCCTGAATATAAGGACTTTAGTTGAAAAGTGGGAAGAGCCTTTAGAAAAAATATTCCCGACAAGAGCAGAGCCTATTGAGGGTAAACCTAATCAGTATGTATATGAAGTTAGAAATACTACAAAGCCAAGGGTTTCGTATGCAAAGCCCAGAATTTTTATTCCTGTATTTCCAGGAACCAATTGCGAGTATGATACGGCAAAAGCCTTTGAAAGAGCTGGTGGGCATTCAGACACCTTTGTTATCAAAAATCTGTCCTCTTCTGAAATAGATAAGTCTGTAGACTTAATGGCCAAGATGATTGACAATTCACAGATTATAATGATTCCAGGAGGTTTTAGCGGAGGAGATGAACCAGACGGCTCCGGTAAGTTTATTGCAACCGCCTTTAGAAATCCTAAGGTAAAGGACGCTGTTATGCGTTTGTTGAAAGAGAGAGATGGATTAATACTCGGTATATGTAACGGATTTCAGGCACTTATAAAGTTGGGTTTGGTTCCCTACGGCGAAATAAGAGATTTGACGGATGAAAGCCCCACACTTACCTTTAATACCATTGGGCGACACGTTTCATGTATGGTTAATACTAGAATTTCATCCACATTATCTCCTTGGTTTAGTAATCTCAAAGTTGGCGATATACATTCAATAGCAGTATCCCATGGGGAAGGAAGGTTCGTAGCAAGTGAAGAGGTATTGAAAACCCTTGAAAAGAACGGTCAAATAGCCACGCAATATGTAGATCTTGACGGCAATGCCAGCTACGACATAAGGTTTAATCCAAATGGTTCCTTTGAATCGATAGAAGGAATAACAAGTCCTGATGGAAGGGTTCTTGGAAAAATGGGGCATTCGGAGAGAATTGGTGACAATGTGGTTAAAAATGTTCCGGGGCAAAAGGATCAGAAGCTATTTGAAGCAGGTGTAAACTACTTTAAATAAGAATGATTTGAAAGAACTTATTCTACTATAATAAGCAAGGTACAAATTTCGTGACCATTAGAACTCACAAAATTTGTTTCTTGCTTTAATTATGCTTCTTTCGAACGAAGTGAAAGAGGCAAAAACGAAGGGGCTCAATGCCCCTGCGTTTTTATCAAACTACTTTACAAAGTATTATGAAATATCAATGCTTATAAATACGTTGAGAGTAAAATCATTGAAGTTTTTCTCAAAGGTTGCTGTTTGTTTATTTCCGTTAATATCAATATAGTCAACTATATATCTAATTTTAGAGTCGTTTCCAGAGAATTCAATATTACCAAGTTTTCTTGGACGCACTTTTACTTCGACTGTAAAAGGTTCAACAATGTATTTTGTACCATTCTGAGTTAGTTTGATATCAAGATTCTCTACCGTAAGTGTTTGTCTTGTAGTACCTTCAAAGGGACTAACAACAGAACCGGTAGGACCTTCAATAACTTGAATCCCTTCAGGAAAGGTTTCAGTATAGGTAGCCTTTTTTATAAATGCGGTTTTCGGGGGAACTTGCATTACATACCTGTAAACTGGTAATAAGTCAATCATTGATTTTGTGCTGTAATAGTGCTTTCCGTTCGAAGTAGTAGAAGCACCTGCCGCAACTGCTATTTTTTCAATATTTGCAGAGATATCTTTTGTTGAGTTCTCTATAAATACAGGCTGAACATTGCTTGATTTAATATCAGTTGCAATATTAAGTGTATAATTTAGAGCACTTCCATCAGCATCATTAGTTCCGTCACCAGCAATATTGATTGCATCACCTGTTTCTGTGCTCTCTGTCCATTTATTTGGAACGTTTGCAGCTAATACAATTAGGTATTTAGTGGCATCAGGTGAGGATTTTGTTGTGTGTGTAAGAAGCTCTTTTCCACGCCGTAATGCATCACCCATATTACTAAAGCCGGTCGAATTATCAGGAAAAGTATCTATGTGGTTTTTTAACGCTAGTGCTCCTCCTTCTTCTTCAGAAGAAAGGTTAAAGAATTCAAAATTTTCTGTGTCTACATATGCTTTATCCGAGTATTGCAATGCAAACATTTTGGTAGCTGAACCTGCAAATTTATCAACAATTTGCTTTGCAACATCTTTTGCTGACACTGGTGTGGCTGTTGAATGCAAATACTTGGTTTCTACTCTAGAAGTTATGCCTAAAGAGCAGATAAACCTAGAGGCACTTCCTTCAATTCTTATATCACTTCCGGCAACTATTGCTCCATAAATATCTGTATCTATTCCCTGTAAAAGCACTACTCCTACGTCGTTTGTGTATTTTCCAGTAGGATCGTCTTCGCCGGCGGCGTAAAGTATGCCGTAAATTTTGCTGCTTGAAGTGGCTACAAATATTCGACCATGTATGGAGTATATGTTGAGAAGGTTAGTAGTGTTTTCTATAGAGTTTGCATCTAGTTCAGCATTATTTATGTCATGACCTTCGAGGTTGACAAATCCTTCTGCTACTATGAAGTTTGAGTTTGTGTTAATGATATGTGGAACGGAAATACGCAAATTCCCATCAAAATACATAGAGGATTCTAAATTGAATGTTCCTGCACCTGTTATAACAAAAGTATTGTTGTTTTCCTCGTACCTTATATTGAAGTTAGGTTGATTCGGGAATGGTTTGTCAATGCCTCCGGGATAGTTAGACGGATAGAATTTATACTCAACTTTTTCTATTTCAGCTATGATGTCTTCGTGGAATACTGGCATAGGTAAAGGAGAAGTAATAGTTTCAAGACCGCCTTCTATATTCGAGCCGTATCCTAAGATTAGAGAAGATGCAGAACATGTACCTGTTACCTTTAAGTCCGCAATATAGGATTCCAGTTTTCCGTTTGCATGTATGCCTCCTTCGACATATGCATTGTCTCCAACCCCACGTATATTCCTATTTGCAAAAATACCGTAGTCTAAAGGAGTAATTTTGTCGATTATAACCTCTTCGTTACTTAAAGCATTATCAACTAGAAGAACAATTTCTTTTTCGCCTTCAAAAGTTCCCAGACCGTTTATAGTTAATTCGCCCTCTTGTATAGAAGAAATTGTTTGAATAGATGCAATTTCTGCTCTAGGTGGTGCGTTTCTCCTTAACTCTAGATCTGATGTATCAACAGTAATAGCAGTTGACTTAGGTGTAGGTGTAACTAATGCAGCGGTAGAAGTTGTAGTTGCAGTTACAGTTGGAGTTGGAGTTGCAGTTACAGTTGGAGTTGGAGTTGGAGTTGGAGTTGGTGTTATAGTTGGTGTAGCTGTAGGAGCAATTGCAGAAGTGGAAAAAGTAATCCAGTCAACATTAACAGGACCTGTAAAAACCAGATATAGATTGTTTTTTCCTGTAACAGTGCTTATATTACATGCTAATTCCTGATAAACATCCCAATTATCCATTGAAGGTATTGATAAGGTCCCAACAAGAGTTCCCGTTGAACTTCCTAGTCTTATTTCAATATCTGTAGTTGAGCCAGATGCGTTTACCACATTTGCTTTGAAAGATTTTGCTCCCGCACCAAAATCGACATTGTTGAACACTACATAATTTCCGCTTTGAATATAGCAAATTATATTATTCCTTTTTTTGATGTTTTCATCACTGATACCGCTACAACTCTCAGCTTCAATTCTCGAAAAGGCATTTATGGATGTAGATGCTGTAGTTGCTGAAAATACAAACCAATCGAAGTTTACTGGACCATTAAATACAAAATATAGATTTTTGATACCGGTTATTTTTGATACACTAAGGGAAATTTCCTGATATGTATTCCAACTTTCTGTAGATGGAATGCTAACAGTGGACAAAAGAGTACCAGTAGGACTTTCGGATCTTATTTCTATGCTAGTTGAAACCTTAGCTGCTACCCTAGCTCTAAAGCCGTTTGTTCCGTTCCCGAAGTCAATGTTATTGAAACTTACATAGTCTCCTGCTTGTATCCAACCTATGCCATATCCACCATCAGGAAGACCAAAGGAATTAATATTTGAGGAATTGGTAGAATCGTAACTTTCCGCTTGTATTTGAATAAAAGCACTTCTAATTGTAGAAGAGGGTGTAGGTGTTGGTAAAGCGGTAGGTGTTGATGTACTTATGTCACCAGAAATAATAAACCAGTCAACATTAATCGGATCAGTGAATACAAGATACAGGTCATTGTATCCTGTTATTGCCCTGTTTATACTACAGGTGAATTCTTGGTAGGTATCCCAACTTCCTGTAGAAGGTACTCTTAGATACCCTATCGTATTATTTCCGATTCTTAATTCTATATCAGAAGGAGAACCAGCGGCTACTCTGACCCTGAATAAGGAGGCTCCGTTTCCAAAGTTTACATTATTATACAAGGCGTAATCGCCTTTTAGAATAAAACCTAAAGCATGACCTTCTGACTCAATATCTATTACTCTCATATATTCCCCACCAAGGCTGCTGTAGTTTTCTCCCTCAATACGTGCAAAAGTGATGGGTTGATTAGCAGCTGGCGTAGTAGGCCATGGAGTTGGAGTTATAAAAGGCGTTGAAGTTATAGTAGACTGCGTAAATGTGAACCAGTCAATATTAACAGCATTACCAAAAACTAAGTATAAATTATGAGTGCCAGTAATATTGCCGACATTGCAGGAGAATTCCTGATAAGTATCATAGTTTCCTGTAGATGACACCGATAAAGTACCTAAAAGATTACCGTTAGGGTTACCAGACCTAATCTCAATAGTAGTGTTTCTCTGTGTTGCAACCTTTGCTTTGAAGGCTGAGGTGCCATTGCTTCCGAAGTTTACATTATTATATACAACAAAATCACCAGAGTTGATATAACCTAAGCCATATCCGCTTGGATTAACGTCGATTTTTTTGATGTTATCAGCACTAAGACTAGTATAGTTTTCTGCTTCTATTTGCGAGAAAGCGTAAAATGAAGATGGAGATGGAGCAGTAGGAGCTGAAGCTTGTGTAAAAGTGAACCAGTCAATATTAACAGCATCACCAAAAACTAAGTATAAATTATGAATGCCAGTAATATTGTCTACATTGCAGGACAATTCCTGATATGTATCAAAGTTTCCTGTAGATGACACCGATAAAGTACCTAAAAGATTACCGTTAGAGCTGCCAGACCTAATCTCAATAGTAGTATTTCTCTGTGTTGCAACCTTTGCTTTGAAGGCTGAGGTGCCATTGCTGCCGAAGTTTACATTATTATATACAACAAAATTACCAGAGTTGATATAACCTAAGCCATATCCGCTTGGATTAACGTCGATTTTTTTGATGTTATCAGCACTAAGACTACTATAGTTTTCTGCTTCTATTTGCGAAAAAGCACTTGTTGCAGCATACACATCGCCAGTCATTAGACCGATACTTGTAAATATTGTTGTTATAATGAAAACAACTAAAAGAACAGAGCTCATCACTCTATTTTGAAAATAAGATAACATAACATACCTCCTACTATGTTTTGTTTGTTCGTTAGTATGAAGATTACAGCTTAGCAATTTTTTTAATATTTGTGTGTCTTTTTTATGAAAATAGTGAAAGTTGAAAAATTTATAAAAATTTAAATATTACTTTACAAACAAAATTAAATCACCATAAATCAAATAGTTTAAAAACTTATCAAGCGTCCTTAAAAAACGGATAGTTTAAAGATAAAAGGAAGATTTAATTTGAAAAATTTTGAAACTAAGAAAAGCAGCCAAGATAGTTACAAAAACCAGATTTAAGCAAGAAATAGATGTACATAATAATAGTTAAATTTCAACTATTATATTTATATAATACATCATTTTTAAGTTTTAAGCAATACCCATTTGAGGAAAATAGGGTGCTTAAGTTCGTTGTTTGTAATAGGGTGGCAAAATTTTAATTGTTGTTTTAGAATATATATGGTTGGGTATATTTATTACTGAATAAAGTGGAGGAGGAAAAGGGTTATGAATGAATACAACATTATGGCAGTACTTATTAATCACCGTTCTAAAAAGGCTCCAACGGTACAAGAGGTTTTTACTAAGCACGGATGTACGATAAAAATGAGACTTGGTCTTCATGAAGCTGGAGATGTGTGCTCGGAGGAAGGTCTTGTATTGCTGCAATTAACAGGAGAGAAAGCAGAGATAAAAGCCCTTGAGGATGATTTGAACGCTATTGAAGGTGTAAAGGCTAAGACTATGTCTATTTCTGGTGACTAATGCTTCTTATCACAAAATTAGTCATTAAAATGTACTTAGCAGGACGTATGATATTATGTTATTGTAGTATTCTATGCGTCAGTTGATTTAGAAAACTGCTAATTTGTTTTTTGTAAAATTAATCGTTTTGTTAAGAAAAAGTGGGTAAAATCGTTTTTACCTACTTTTGCTTTAAATATGCCTTGTAAAATAAGAATAATTGTTACTAGAGGTGATAAATTTGATTACTAAAATGGAAGATAAAAAAGTAAAAGCTCAGTTGCTTGAAATATATAACCTACTCTTTTCAAAATATGGGGATCAACACTGGTGGCCGGCAAATACTAAATTTGAAGTGATTGTTGGTGCATTGTTAACACAATTTATTTCGTGGAAAAACGTAGTTAAAGCAATTGATAACATTAAAGCAAGTAATCTTCTAGATGTACATAAATTGCATGAATGTGATATTGAATTGCTTAAAGAACTAATAAGGCCAGCAGGTTTTTTTAATAGAAAGGCATCTATTCTCAAGTCAGTAATGACGTTTTTAGTAGAAGAGTATGAGGGTGATCTTGATAAAATGTTTCTTACTTCGCTAGATGTAATAAGGGAAAAGTTGCTGAAGGTAAAAGGGATAGGACCTGAGACCGCAGATTCGATATTACTATATGCAGGTATGAAAGAAATATTTGTTGTAGATGCATATACTATGAGGATATTTACTAGGTTGGGGTTGTTAAAAGGTGATGAGAAATATCACCAAGTTCAGGAGTTTTTCATGAAGTATTTGCCTAAAGATGTTGATTTATATAATCAATATCATGCTCTAATAGTGAAGTTAGGAAGCGATTGCTGTCATAGTAAAAAACCAAAATGTGATAAATGTTCTTTACAAGATTTATGTCAGCACCAAGCATTGTAATAATTATTCCCTGAATCCGTGAATATTCTAGCTACTCGCCATAAAGCTATCATTTTCCTGTAGCTTTTTCAAATTATCTTACAGTTTATGGTTTTGCCAGCTCTGTTTGAGCCGTTTTTCTCAATAGAAGTGCCT
>JAAYPF010000192.1 GCA_012519925.1 Clostridiaceae bacterium | reverse complement strand
CCCTTTCAGTTCCCCCTCACTAATTGCAGGTGTCTCCAGAGTTTGCTCCGCAAATATATATATACAATTATTAATCTGCAAAAACATTATTAAAACTACTAAAAACCATACCAAGCGTTTCCTTAACATATCAGAACTCCTATCTTGTCAATATACCTAATGATTCCATTACATAATCAAAATAAGTCACTTGATCATATTGAATACGCGTTTCTACAGGTATTCCATTGGAAAGATTTACTTTGTAACCATTTTTACTTATTATATATGTATTATCCGGTACTATATCAACTTTGAAATAACTAGTGCCACTCTCGTTATCGGTAGTTATATCAGTATCCATTCTTACTACTTTTCCTGAAATAGTCCCATATACGGTCTGTGCCAATCCTGAAATTGCTATATTAACTTTATCTCCTATAGAAATACGTGCTATACTACTGGAATTTACATAAGCCTGTATCTTGTATTCATCCTGCTCTGATGCAATATTAGCAACTGCACTTCCTGCCTGTACCACCATTCCTTCTTTATATTCCCCCAACATATGTATCTTACCTGTAGCATTAGCCTGTACCTGATATTCTTCCTGTCCGCTTCCGACCGCTTCAAGTTGAATATCTATATTGGTCAATTCATTTTGATATTGTAGTATGGAATCCTCTACTGTTTTTAGCGTAGAATAATAAATCTCAGTTACTTTACTTTGATTTTTTTCAATTTCATTCTCTATTTGGGCATCGGTATAACCATATGATTTATATGATCCTACATCAACTTTCTGCTGTGCAATCTTACTTTTATAGTTTTCAAACTGGAAATAATAGAGATTATCTTTTTCTTCCCCTTCAACAAAATAGTTTACATCGTCTTTTATAGATTCCACTAATCTTTTATATTGTTTTATACTCTCTATATAAAGTTCCTTTTTACCTTCCAATTGTTTTGCCTGCAAATCAAAATCGGTACTTTTTACAGTCAACAGCACATCGCCCTTTTCAACATATTTTCCTTCTTCAATATTTATGTTGACTATTTCACCACTATATTGCGCCATTACATAGTTTTTATTGATGCTCTGAACAGAACCTGTTGCTTTTATTATATCTATTTTAGGTGTTATAAAACTCCAAATAACAACAGCTATTATTAATGCAATAAAAGCTACTATTATTATATAACCAAGCTCAGGAAGCTTTTTATCATAAAGCAACCTGCTGTCTTTTAATTCCTCAAAGCTTTTAACTTGCTTACTCATTATCCGCACGCTCCATAAATACATCTGCAATTATGCCATCATCATTTGAGTTTACAAATATGGTATAGCAATCACCTTTTAATGAAATATCCTCTTCAAAGGCTATTAAGTTGATTTTATCATATGCAAATTTTAGCTTGCTTTCTTCTCCAGCGTATCTTGCATACATACAATTTTTTACTCTTATTATTGATTCCATTTTATACGGAGCCTCTATGTTGTGTATAAATGTATTTGATTGCCTCATGAGTTTTACAACTATTTTAACTTCATTTGTATCACTAGTTTCAACATTAGTAAACTGTATAAGCGGTCCGATAGGTTGCGCCCCTCTATTTTTTATATAATTCTCCATTTGAAAAACTTCTTTATCTAGACCATTACTATCTTTCAAGTCAATTTCCTTTACAAGCACATTTGTCAACTTTAAAATCTTATTATCACTTATTTGAATTTTATCTTTTTTCATCGCAACCTCCAATACTTTTTATGTGGTTAATTCTTCATATAACATCTGAAATCAACACTCTAAAATATGATGACTATGAAACACTCCATCCACTTCATCTATATAGTATAATTTCACCAACTTATGTTTTGAAAATATTATTCAACAAAATCATAATAGAGTCTGTTATAAAACATCATAAATATTAAAAGTAACAGCAAAATTATGCCTGTTTGAACTACAAAAATCATAAAATTCTTTAGTTTTATAACAAACTCTAATAATAATCTTATTAAATTAATCATTTTTTTTATTTCTCTCTGTTTTTTCTAAAAATTTATAATATTCCATTGACATTTTATAATTAGTATTTAAAACAGTACTTAACAAAAGCATAGGTAAAAACCAAGCAAAAAAATTGATAGTAGTACTTTTGTAATATACAACCCCTTCAAAATAGTAATGAAAGATTAATCCAATAATTATTAACATTGCTTCAATTATTGATAGTTTTTTCGATTTTTTCCCATTCCCATAATATATTTTATTTTTAAAATCATTTATATTAACTAGTACAAAGCAAATAAGAGTTGCAAAGTATAATATAATACTTCTATCTCCAATACGTCTCAATATAATCGGAATAATTATATACAATATTATTATTAAAATAAAAATAATCAATTGCACTGCTAAAGCATGCATAACATCTTTTCTATGACTTTTTACACCTATATTTTTCTCAATAAATTCTTTATTTTCGGCAAATTGTTCTTTAAAACTTTGAGATTTAAAAGTATCAGC
Organism: Clostridiaceae bacterium; assembly: GCA_012519925.1. Lineage (GTDB taxonomy): Bacteria > Bacillota > Clostridia > Acetivibrionales > Acetivibrionaceae > Acetivibrio. Next base: position 502 of record JAAYPF010000192.1, on the reverse strand, counting down.
CTCCTCCATACACCCTAAATCTTTTTTAGACCTAATTAACAACAAAATATTGAGTATTGACAAGAAAATCTGTAACAAAAATATAAATATAAACATTTGGGACATTATCTTAACTGAATTCAAACTCCAACCAATAAGAATAATTAGTATACTAAAAAAGATTGTACCTACTAGCAATACTCTTGGAAACGTACTTTTTGACTTAGTTCTCCTAAAAACCTTTTCAACTAGAACAATCGCTATGAAAAACAATATATAAGGAGAAAGTGTCCAAAAAACAAATGTTTTGCTTTTAAATGAAGATACGACTCCATAGATTATGCTATTTAAACTAATTGCACATATAATAAGAAACAAAGACTTCCATACTTTCATCATTATAACCATGCCTTTCGCTTCACTCAAGGCACAAAACGTAATTAAAAAGTTGTCCTTGAGCGGATATTTTTTTATTATAAAGTCATAGGGGTTTCGGTACACTACAAATCACGGGGAGGTGAGT
>JAAYPF010000191.1 GCA_012519925.1 Clostridiaceae bacterium | reverse complement strand
TGAGTACATATCTTCAAATCAAGAAAAGATCGAAATTGAAATCAGTGAAAAAATTAAATCAATAACATTGGAAAAGGGAGAAACCTTTATTATTACTGTAACATTGTTCGTAGATGGCAATGAAAAGTATATGGGGGATTTCAACATAATCAAGAAGCATCTTGGAAGAATTTCCGATGAACAATATTACATTAAGTATGGCAAAACCTCAAAGGGTAACGGCATTTGCTATTACTGTACAAAAGAAACTGAAGTCTTTGGTTTTGTAAACACCTATAATTCTTATACTGTTGACAAAATAGGCTTTGTAAGTGGGGGGTTCAAACAGGAAAGTGCGTGGAAGAACTATCCTGTCTGTGCTAGCTGTGCACAGAAACTAGAACAGGGGAAGAAGTATTTGAGGGAGAATCTCACTTCAAGGTTTTCCGGGTTTAACTACTTCGTAGTACCTAAAGCTGTAATAAGGGATTCGGAGGATGAAAAGGAGTTTATAGAGGTACTAGAGGAATTTGAGAAGCAGAAAAAATTTTCTACCAAAGAAGATGTAAAGCAAAACCTCCTTTCGAGTGAGACAGATTTTATTGACATAATGAAAGATAGTAAGAATTATTTAAACTATAATATGGTGGTTTTTAAAGAGGAGCAGTCGGGAAGTGTTTTTAGAATTCTGCTCTATATAGAAGATATTGTTCCTAGCAAGGTCAAGAAAATACTGAAAGTAAAGGATAAAGTAGATGGGATTGAGCTATTTAAAAATCTACCGGGGAAAGATAATACCACATATGATTTGAAATTTGGCTTTGACAAAATAAGGACCTTTTTTCCTAACAATAAAATGGAGGGCAACTTTGACAAGAGCTTCCTTGAAATTTTAAATAATGTATTTACATACAAGAAAATAAGTTACAAGTTTTTATTGGACAGAATGATTTCAAAGATTCGAGTTGCCTTCACTAAGGAAGAATACATAGAAACTCTTGTGCTTCAGGCGTTGATGAATATTATGTTTATTGAAAAACTTAATTTATTTAGTGATAAAGGGAGAGGGGTGCAAAGGATAATGGTAGAAAAGACCGACAAAAACCAAAAATATCTGGACTTCTTTGAAAACGAAAGTTACATAGGTGCTTTTAGCTCGGATTATAAAAAAGCAGTATTTCTAACGGGTGTATTGACGGAAAAACTCTTGAATATACAGTATAAGGAAAGAGGAAGCAAGCCTTTTTACAGCAGACTCAATGGCTTGAAGCTGGATAGGAATTTGGTGAGAAGGATATACTCGGAAGCTATTAATAAATTAAATGAATATGATAAGAACTATTATAAGGAATTGGAATACCTGATAGGTATGTATATATTGGGTGAGGAAGCTGAAAAGAATATTTCTAATGACGACATTAGTTTTTACTTCGTATTAGGAATGACTCTTGCAAAACGGTTTAAAGATGAAAAAAAGAATGGGGAGGATGTTGAATAATGATTAGGAACAGACAAGAGATATTGTTTTTATATGATGTTATGGATGCAAATCCAAATGGCGATCCGCTAGACGAAAACAAACCTCGTATTGATGAGGAGACAGGCATAAATATTGTAACCGATGTAAGACTAAAAAGAACAATCAGGGACTATCTGTATAGCTACAAAGGCTATGACGGCTCAAATGGGAAAGACATATTTGTAAGAGAACTTGCCTCGGATAAAGGCGGAATAAAAGATGGTAAGGCACGGGCAAAGGATTTCAAGGAAAATGTAGACGAAATCTTAGAAAAGGCAATTGATATAAGGCTGTTTGGTGGTGTAATTCCTTTAGACAAGGCATCAATAACTTTTACCGGACCGGTACAGTTTAATATGGGAAGATCGTTAAATAAGGTTACACTAAAGCATATAAAAGGCACTGGTGCCTTTGCATCAGGAGAGGGGAAAGCACAAAAGACTTTTCGAGAAGAGTATATTATTCCATATTCCCTAATTGGTTTTCATGGCATAGTAAATGAAAATGCAGCTAAAGAGACAAAACTTACTGATGAAGATGTGGTTTTGATGGATGAGGCCATATGGAATGGAACTAAAAACCTAATTACCCGCTCAAAAATGGGACATATGCCAAGACTATTATTAAGAGTGGTATATAAGGCAGAGCAGAATTTCTTTATTGGAGATTTGCAAAACAAGATAGAAATTAGCTTTGACATGCCAGAGGAAAAACTCAGGACAATAAAGGATTTTTCAATAAAAATGGATGATTTGGTTAACGAACTTGTGTTATATAAGGACAAAGTTGAAAAAGTGATTTACACTACGGATAAAAATTTAAAACTCACTTTGAAAGGTCAAAACGTTAATTTACAGGATATTAAAGAAATAAAATTTGAAGAAAAATCTTATTAGAGAGAGGGAGGCAAATGTCTGAAAAATATCTGGTTTTTGATATAAGTGCCTTTTATGGACACTTCAAAAAACCTTATACAACTACTTCTCCCCTTACATATTCAATTCCGACCAGGACAGCTGTTGCCGGTATGATTGCAGCTATGTTGGGGTTTGGAAAGGAAGAGTACCAAAAGTATTTTACTAAAGAGCTTGCAAAAATTGGAGTAGGCATTAAGAAGCCTATAAAAAAGGTAAGAATCAGTGAGAATTTTATAAATACAAAAAAGTCAATAAACAGAATACAGGAACGTACTCAGATAAAGGTTGAGTACTTGAAAGATGTATGTTATAGGATATATTTCACACATAAAGATGAAAAAATTTATGGCAAGCTTAAAGGACTTCTATCAAATCACAGTACAGTATATACAATTAGTATGGGTCTTAGTGAAAATCTAGCCAACTTCGCTTATGTTGGAGAGTTTGAAGGGCGAGAGGTACGTGGAGATAGGGGATTTAATGAGTTCTCAAGTGTTTTGCCTGTGGAGAGGATTAGGAAAGGTGATGTAGAATATGAGGATGAAAGGGAATATTTTACTGAGACCATACCTATTGAGATGGATGAAGATAGAAATGTGAAAGAGTATAAAGAGGTATTGTTTGAAAGAAATAGCGGGAAAATCAAAGCAAAACTTGAAGGGTATATAGAGATTATAGGGCTAGATGAAAATATCATGGTACTATAAAGGAGAGAAGTATTGTGCTGCTTTCACATCCGGACAAGCTTCTAGGAGAGCATTTAAAAAATGTCTGTTTGATAGGAGATTGTATTTTTTTACAAAAAAGTATTAGTTTTGAGAACTTTTCAATAGATAAAATCCGACAGTTAAATCGGATAAATCTTTTGACTCACGATCTTGGTAAAGCTACTTCCTATTTTCAAGAGTATATTAGAAGTGTAAATAATAATAAACAAAGAAATGATGAAAAGAAAAGTCACGGGTTATTGTCAGGGGT
>JAAYPF010000190.1 GCA_012519925.1 Clostridiaceae bacterium | reverse complement strand
CTGGTTTGATCCAACAAAATCAAAATCTAAACCTGCATTTTTGTAAAGATTGTATAAATCAGTACGATAACCTCCCATACTTGGGTCTCCCATACCTTCCGTGCAGGAATCACCAACCGGCATTATTCTTATTGTTGCCGCTTCAACTGGTTGTGGTGCTTTAAACATTCCCCCTATAAAGAAACTTATCAAAAACATTGACACTAAAGCTTTTAACCTAAACTTGTACATTTTTTATCCTCCTCATAATATTTGTTTAGCATTGCCATACCTGTCGACTTCTATATCTTTACTATAAAATGTTTTATAGCCTTACAAAATAGAACTAACTCGTATCTGATAATGTATCATGAAAATGAAGATTATCAATTAACCTAATACTTATTTTCGATACAATTGAATCTTTCCTTTCCATAATTACGCTCCTTTCTTCTCAATCTTGAATTAAATTTTTTCAAAAGCTAATATACTAAACAATAATTCAGCATAAATGGGTGTATTATGTGTTTTCCTCTTCATATTTATTTGTTCGAAAATCTGCTTCTTTTTATGTCCGCAATTTTATAATTATTTATCTAACTCTTTTATTTGTCATATTTTTTGATAAAAGAAACAAAATTATATTTTCACACTAAATCCTTGACTTTCTTGAATCCAGGATTTATTTTTTATATAAAAAGAAGCTGTGCACAATTTAGTTAGTGCAACAGCCTCGATTAGCTCTGTAACAAGTCATATATTCTCTTAGGCTTGTAGTTATTTCTTAAAATATCTACTTTTATTTCACCTTTATTAGTAATTCTACTTATCTCAAAGATGCTTTCAATTCATTCCACTTCTTATTAAAGTAAGAGGTCATATCCGGACCAAGATCTACAAAAACTTCACATTTGTCGAGGATATCCTGTGAAGGATAAGCCGCAGGATTGCTGCGTATCTCCTCGTCCAACATAGCTTTTGCCTCACTATGAGGTGTAGAATAACCGATATAATCAGTATTATTAAAGGCAATTTGAGGAGAATTCATAAAATTGATGAATGCCTCTGCAGCCTCCTTGTTTTTGGATGTTTTCGGAATAACCATTGCATCAAAAAACAGGTTTGTACCTTCTTTTGGAATTGCATAGGCTAAGTCCTCATTATATTCAGCAGTAAAAATTGCTTCTCCTGAATAAATCACAGCTAATGCGGCTTCTTCTCCTATCATCTTGTCTTTTACCTGATCCATTACATAAGCTTGAACCAATGGACCCTGCTCAATTAAAGTAGCCTGAGCCTCATCTACCTCACTCTTATTTTTGTTATTCAAAGAATAACCTAACCTCTTAAAAGCAACTGCAAAAGTGTCTCTTACAGAATCCATCATGATAATCTGACCCTTATACTTACTGTCCCACAAAATATCCCAAGAATTCACTTCATCGTCCACCAATTTGGTGTTATACAGAATCCCTAAAGTACCCCACATATAAGGCACAGAATAAGTATTATTAGGATCATAAGCTAAGTTTTTAAAATTGCTATCAATGTATTTTGCATTTGGAATATTGTCAAAATTTAAAGGTAAAAGCTCATCTTCTGCAATCAGTTTCTCAATCATATAATCGGAAGGTATCAGAATATCGTAATCCACAGCCTTTGATTTATATTTAGCATACATGGCCTCATTAGAATCAAAAGGCTCATAAATCACCTTGATACCTGTCTCTTTGGTGAAGAGTTCAAGGGTGTCTTCAGCAATATAGTCTCCCCAGTTATAAACATTGATAGTTGTCCCTGCAAAAGGTTTGTCGGGGTTAGTCCCCACATTGTTGCCACAACCTGTCAATATAAGCATCAAGGCAACTACCATAATTATGCTTTTTTTCATATATTCATTCCTCCTAATTTCTTGCTCTGCCTTTCAGAACGTTTGTTTATAATCAATAACAATATCATTATTGCTAAAAACAGCACAGTAGATATCGCATTAATTTCAGGCTTAATACCTCTTCGAGTCATAGTATAAATGGTTATAGAAAGGTTTGTCACCCCTCCACCGGTTGTAAAATAACTTATAACAAAATCATCTAAGGAAAGAGTAAATGCCAATAAAAATCCTGTAATAATATTGGGCATTATCTCAGGAATAATCACTTTGCGTATAGCTTCCATCGGATGAGCTCCTAGATCTAATGCTGCCTCGTATGTGAATTTGTTCAAAGAACTAAGCTTTGGCAATATACTCAATATAACATAGGGTATATTGAAGGTTATGTGGGCTATTAGCATCGATGCAAAACCAAGCTTCAATCCAATAGCTACAAAGAACAATAAGAAGGCTATACCCGTTACGATATCTGCATTCAACACCGGCATATAAGTCACATTTAAAACCAATGACTTTGACTTTTTTCTCATTACATGAATACCAATAGCAGCTAAAGTACCTATTATTGTAGCTATGACGGATGCTAACAACGCTATTAACAAAGTATAGTAAAGAGCTTTAGAAATCACTGGATCATGTAGCATAGTTTTATACCATTTTAGTGTAAAACCTCCCCATTTGGCCCTAGACTTTGAGCCATTAAAGGAAAACACCATCAAAGTCAATATTGGGGCATATAGGAAAACCATAATAAGACCTAAATAGATTCTTTCAACACCCTTTTTTACCATATGCCCGCACCACCTTCCATTTCACCATCATTCCTTTGTATTATACTCATAGATATCAATATGATAATCATCAATACAAAGGAGAGAGCTGCTCCAAATCCCCAATCATAAGTCATCAAAAACTGTTGTTCAATCATATTACCTATCAAGTTAACTTTACCACTGCCCAATAAATTAGGGATTACAAAAGATGTCATTGCCGGCATAAAAACCATAGTGATGCCGCTCATAACACCAGGCATACTCAGTGGGATAGTGACTTTTAGCAATCTCTTCATATCATTAGCACCTAAATCATATGCAGCCTCCATAACGGACTTATCGATTTTTGCCAGTGCGTTATATATAGGCAATACCATAAAGGGTAAAAAGTTGTAAACCATGCCAAGAATAATAGCCTTCGGTGTCCCAATAACATCTAGAACAGGCAAATGCAATGCTCTTAAAACAGTATTTATAAGACCATTATTAGTCTCTAACAGTGATAACCAAGCATAGGTTCTAAGTAGAAAGTTCATCCACATAGGTAAAATAAAAATGAATAACATTGCTGAACCTCCACTACTACGCTTAATCAAAATCAAAGCCAAAGGGTATGCTAGCAGCAAACAAATCACAGTAGATATGACAGCATATAATAAAGATTTTCCAATGGCCACCATATATATCCTATCAAAAGACTTCATCATGTGCTCTAATGTAAATCTAGTACCACTTGAATCACTCACTGTAAAAGCGTAATAAAAAATCATCAATAGAGGAATGACAATAAAAATCACCATCCAAATCAAATAGGGGGTAGCCAACCATTTTCTATTCATGTACCTGTCTCCTCCATCTTCTTCATAATGTGGATATCAAAAGGAGCCACATTTATACCAACCTTCTCACCGAGTTTGAAATTCTTCGTGTTTTGTATTACCCATTCAAAGCCTTCTGTCATAACGCAAGTTTCGTAGTGGACGCCTTTAAAAATACAGGACGTCACTTCTCCGTTTACGGTCTTTTCTGTTGGTGCCAATAACTTGATGTCTTCTGGTCTAACAACAACGTCCACCTTCTCATCAATGGCAAAACCTTTATCCACACATTCATAGACACGACCAAAAATCTCAATTAGTCCATCTCGCTTCATGATACCTTTGATAATGTTGCTCTCACCAATAAAATCCGCAACAAAAGCATTCACCGGTTCATTATAAATATCCTCAGGTGTACCCATCTGTTGAATAACGCCGTTGTTCATAACTACGACCGTATCACTCATGGTAAGAGCCTCTTCCTGATCGTGAGTAACATAGACAAAGGTAATCCCCAGTTCCCTTTGAAGGGTCTTCAATTCATATTGCATCTCTTGACGCAACTTTAAATCTAAAGCCCCAAGGGGTTCATCCAGTAACAGTATTTCCGGTTCATTAACAATCGCTCTTGCAATAGCAACCCTTTGCTGTTGACCACCAGAGAGCTGATCAATCTTTCTCTCCTCGTATCCGGTCAAGTTAGCTTGCTTCATGACTTTTTGAACCTTTTCTTTGATCAGATTTTTGTCCATCTTCTTGATATTTAACCCAAATGCAACGTTTTCAAATACATTTAAATGAGGAAAAAGTGCATATTTTTGAAACACTGTATTGACGTTTCTCTTATAAGGAGGTACATTGCTGATATCCTTTCCCTGATGCAAGATACTTCCTTCGTCGGGTTTTTCAAAACCACCAATTAGCCTTAAAGTTGTTGTCTTGCCACATCCACTAGGACCAAGCAAGGTAAGGAATTCATTCTTTACCACATCTAAAGTTAGATTCTTTAAAATCACTTGATCGTCGAAGCTTTTTGTGATATTCTCCAGTCTAATAATAACATTCTTTCCCATGATAACCTCCTAAAAAGTTGGGGGCGTACTGACCCAAATCACTTGTGCCTCACTTTTTCCCACATTTACTATATAATGCTTCATCGTCGACTCAAAATAGAAGGACTCTCCTTTTCTGACCCGATGACATTCACTGCCTATGTGGACATCAATGGTTCCTTTTACCACATAGCCAAACTCTTCTCCTTCATGGGGTTGATCCACTAAGGACTTTCCCCCCGCCAATATAGTCATACGAATAGGTTCCATCGCATTCTTCTGAGCATTAGGCACAACCCATTCGATGGTGTTTTTCAACTCGTCATCGGTTTTACTGAAATAGTCCTGTTGCTTAAATACAATCTGTTTATCCTCAAAATCACTAAAAAAAGTCTTCAAATCAGTACCAAGACACTGAAGTATATCCATCAACGTCGTAATAGACGGAGAAGTAACATCGTTTTCAATCTGGCTGATAAAACCTTTTGACAACTCTGCACGATCAGCCAACTCTTCTTGCGTCATTTGATTGGTGATTCTAAGTTGCTTGATCTTTGTCCCAATCTTCATAATTACACATCCTATTTAATATTGTATCGTTTTTCCAAATTAAGTTTAACTAAACTTTTAGTTTACTTATAGTAAACTTCTAGTATTAATTATATGGATAAAAACTCTTTTGTCAAGATGTTTTTTCTTTCTTTTTTATGTAGGTAAAAAAACTATATAACTCGCCTAAATAAGCTTTTCCATCTATGGAATATCCTATTCTGAGACAAAAAATGACCGACTGGTTATACCAACGGTCATTTTTATATTATTTTTTTAAAAATACAGTTTCAAACAACAATATATAATTCCTCTAAAAAAGTTTGTTTTTTTTTAAAACTTTTTTACCACACATAAGTTATATCAATGCTTAAAAGGAGAATTCAGGATTCAGAATATTTGACCAAACTTTAAGCTGACTAAATAGCATTTGACATAATTCTGAATTCTATGGCTCTGAATTCTTGCGGCTTTGCCGCGGTATGTTTCTCTTCACTAATGATATTGCATCTATAATGTAACAATAATTATAGCATATCAAAAAAACTCATTTGATTGCTTTCAGGAAGCCCTCTTAGGCAACCTAATTTCCGGAGTGAATCAATAGTTGAATTTCCAACTTTAGCCCTTGTCTTTAAATCATCTATGGAACTAAAGGGACCACCCTCCTTTACAGCATTAAATATACCTTCTGCTGCCACATTTCCCATACCAGATATACTGTTAAGAGGAGGCCTTAAGCTATCGTCCTCTATAAGGAAATTGGTAGCATGGGATTTATGCAAATCTATTGGCAAGAACTTAAAGCCTCTTTCATACATTTCCAATACCAACTCCAAATCATCATACATATCTTTATCCTTATTTGCTGCTTGATTTCCCTGCATTTCGATTTCCTTCATCTTTTGTTTGACAACCTCTTTTCCATTAATCATAAACTCTGCATCAAAAGCTTTTGCTCTTATAGAAAAATAGGCTGCATAATAGGCTAAGGGTATGTGCACCTTAAACCAGGCTATTCTAAAAGCCATCATAATATACGCTGCTGCATGTGCCTTAGGAAACATATATTTTATCTTTTTACAAGATTCTATATACCATTCGGGCACCTCATGTTCCCTCATCATAGTCTCATATTCCGGCCATTTTGGTTCCTTAAGTGCTTTTCCCTTACGAACCGTCTCCATTATCTTAAAGGCGGCATTTGGGGGAAGCCCCTTTTTTATGAGGTAAACCATAATATCATCCCTTGTACAAACTGCCTCACTTAATTTTACCGTACCTGCGTCAATCAAGTCCTTTGCGTTTCCAAGCCAAACATCGGTACCATGTGAAAGACCAGATATACATATTAAATCTGCAAATTGCTTTGGCATTGTATCTAATAGCATTCCCCTTACAAACTTTGTGCCGAATTCAGGAACACCAAAGGTGCCTACCTTTGAGTTAATCTGCTTTGGGGTTACTCCTAAAGCTTCCGTTGACGAAAATAAAGACATGGTCTTTTTATCATCCATAGGTATAGTTTTAGGGTCTACTCCGGTAATATCCTGAAGCATTCTGATCATTGTCGGATCGTCATGCCCGAGAATATCTAGTTTTAATAAGTTTTGGTCTATTGAGTGATAGTCAAAATGTGTAGTTATTATATCTGAATTGGGATCATCGGCAGGATGCTGTACCGGGCAGAATTCAAATATTTCTCTTCCTTTAGGTACAACTATTATTCCTCCAGGGTGCTGTCCTGTAGTTCTCTTTATACCAGTACAACCTTTTGCAATCCTCTCAATTTCAGCTTTATTAATTTGAATATTCCTCTCCTCATAATACTTCTTAACATAGCCGAAAGCTGTCTTATCTGCAATAGTACCAACCGTTCCCGCCTTAAAGGTTGTACCCTTTCCAAATATAACTTCTGTATATTTATGTGCTTTTGCCTGATATTCTCCAGAAAAGTTTAAATCTATATCTGGCTCTTTATCTCCATCGAAACCTAGGAAGGTCTCGAAGGGAATATCTATTCCATCCTTTGCAAGCTGTTCTCCGCAAACGGGACACGGCTTGTCTGGCAAGTCAAAACCATTGTTATAGCCGTAATCTGTAAAATCCGAGTATTTGCAACTAGGACATCTATAATGGGGTGGTAAAGCATTAACTTCGGTTATACCTGTCATATATGCTACCACAGAGGATCCTACAGACCCTCTTGAACCCACCAGATAACCGTCCTCATTTGACTTCCACACCAGCTTTTGGGCAATTATATACATAACTGAGAAGCCGTTTTTAATAATAGAATCAAGTTCCCTATCTAGCCTTTGCTGAACAAGCTCAGGTAATGGATCTCCATACAGCTCATGAGCCTTACCAAAAGTAATATCCTTAAGAGTCTGCTCACAGCCTTCAATATGCGGAGGACATTTCTCGGGTGAAATAGGGCTTATCTGCTCACACATATCAGCTATTTTATTTGTATTTGTAACTACTACTTCGAAGGCTTTTTCCTCTCCTAGATAAGAAAATTCCTCAAGCATCTCCTTTGTAGTTCTTAAATATAAAGGAGCTTGATTGTCTGCATCATCATAACCTTGACCTGCTTCAAGTATTCGCCTGTATATCTCATCCTCTGGGTCTAAAAAATGTACATCTCCGGTAGCAACTACAGGCTTATTTAGTTTTTCACCAAGTGCAACAATTTTTCTATTTATTTCCTTTAGGTATTCCTTGTTGGGAACTTCTTCTTTTCTTACTAGATAATCATTATTGCCTAAAGGCTGAATTTCAAGATAATCATAGTCTTTTGCTATAGCCTCAATTTCCTCCTCGGATTTTCCAAGCAAAATTGCCTGGTAAAGCTCTCCTTCGCTACAAGCACTACCAATTATTAAGCCTTCAGAGTACTTTCTATATAAGCTCTTTAATATTCGCGGTCTTTTGAAAAAATAATCTAAATGCGAATAAGAAACAAGCTTGTATAAGTTTTTAAGCCCCACGTAATTCTTTGCCAATATTATCGCATGGTAAGTTCTAAGTTTTTTATACTCTGCTTTCTTTGAATCTTCATTAGAGCCATATATATCAATATCTTTAAGAGTTTGTGCACCTCTTTCCTTCAGCATATCAAGCATAATATTAAATACCTTGACAGTAGTATCTACGTCATCTAAAGCCCTATGTGCAACCTCAACCTTTATACCAAGATTTTTAGCTATTCTTCCTAGTTTATAGGTCTTATAATCGGGAAAAAGATCTCTAGCTAGGGATAAGGTATCTAAATATGTAAAATCAAACTCATAGCCTAGTTGCTTCGCATTATGCTTTAAGAAACCAATATCAAACTCCGCGTTATGAGCTACTAAAACGCTACCTTCAATAAACTCTAAAATTTTAGGAAACACCTTATCTATAGTTTCTGCATCCTGTACCATGTAGTCAGTTATATTGGTAACCTCCACAACTCTTGCCGGAATTGGCTTTTCAGGATTTACAAAACAACTGAATTCATCTATTACCTTTCCATCTTTGAGTTTCATAATGCCTATCTCAGTAATTTTTTCTGTTACTGGTGAAAAACCTGTAGTTTCTAAATCTAGAACACAATAAGTAGTATCAATGCTCTGTCCTTTCATATTTGTTACGGATGGTTTTTTATCTGGTGCTAAATAGGCCTCAACACCATAAATAACCTTCATGTCAGGATTGTTTCTTCCAAGGAGTTTATGAGCCTCAGGGAAAGCTTGTACTACACCATGGTCTGTGATAGCTATTGATTTCATGCCCCAACTCATGGCTCTTTTAATTAATGCCGAAGCACTTGACATAGCATCCATCTGACTCATCTGTGTATGCATGTGCAATTCAACTCTCTTAACCTCTGAATCATCCTGTCTCGTAACCTTCTTTAAACCATCTATTTCGACTATTGTATTTGCAACAAACTCCACCTCACCGGAAAACTTACTATTGCTGGCATTTCCGGCAAGTTTGACACCTTTGGCTTTTTTAAGTCTAGTTAAAACTTCTCCATCTTCACCAGGTTTTATGAAAGCTTTACAAGTCATTGAGCTAAAACCATCATATAGGGCAAAGGAAATTAAGGTTTTTCCACTTTTTAACGCCTTAGCTTCAATATTTGATATTTCCCCGGCTATTGCTACTCTTCCCTCATCGGGAACAATGTCAGTAATCTTTATGACAGATTCCTTAATATTGACATTCCTGCCTAATATTAAAGGTGTATTTTCTTTCTTTTCATCGTTTACAGTAGTCTTTTCTATAATCTGTGGTGCTTGCTTTGATGTCTCATATATAACCTTCGCTTGTTCCTTGACAAGCTGTTTCTCCCTATCACGATTGTCCTCTATTATTCTTTTTAGTTCGTCGGCACACACTCTGTCAACGAAATTTATTCTATATTCTGTGCCATAGAGTTTTTTTATTTCCTTGGATATTTTTTTATCATAACCCATACTTGTTAAAAGGCATGCTGCTGCGATTTTGAAATTAAAATTAATAGTACTATCCTTAACTTCAAATTCGGTATCTTTAATAACTGCTTTTAATAATGGATGCTTGGTGGACATAGAATATATAATATCTTTAATTTCCTTTTCTATGGGTTTTTTATCTATACCCTCAGCATATTCCACACTAATTTCCGAATCATTTATAGAAAATCTTTTTTTAATAAAGGCATTAAGACCTTCAATCTCCTTAACATTTATGTATTTATCAGAACTTAGTTTAATCTCCAGCACTTTACTTTTCTTTTTAAGTACCGCAGCTTGAACAGTTGCTGTGCTTATATTGCCATCTACTTTATAATCGCTGAAAATTTCATTTATTTTTCTTAAGTTACTTTCCAAAGCTCTTCCTCCAATGATTCTAATATAACATTATTATATAAGACCGGCTTATGTTTGTCATGTATGAAATGTAATAACCTTTGCCAGCAAAAGAAATAAAGCCACTAAAATCAGTGACTTTACAATATCATTCCTTACACCAATAAGAAATTTTATTTAAAAAATACAGTCTATAGCTTTACAGTGTCATTCCAATAATCGCTTGAAATAACAAGGCGCTCACCCGATAAGTCAAGGTTCCGGTTTATATCTTTTACATAACAAAGCACTTCTTGCCGAATATAATCACTGATTTTTACCCATTCTATCTTCCAATCGTCACTCCCTTTTTTAAAGAATTCAAAAGATTTGATGGAAGACTTTTTAACCGGCATAGGCATATAAACATTGAAAGTGTCAACATCTCCTCTTTCAAAATCATTGTGCCAATCTGTATTAAGATAAACCCTGTATTTGTCATTGCTATATGGATTGGAGGGATCACTGTTGTCAAATTTTATCTCTAAATATACATTATCATCGGTACCCGACCATAAATCATTACTTGTTTTGATCACTACCTCGAATGCTTTGATACATGAGTCATCGTCTCTATTAACAAAATTATCCATATAACTTCTATCAAACGGGATAAGGCTCCATTCTGATGTAACATTTTGGCTAAAGTTCCGATGTGCCATACAAATTCCGGTTCTGCTATCGCTTACAGTTATGTATTCAGGTTTCCAATCACTTCCACCTTCTTTTTTAATGTAAAAATTTTTAATTTCATTATAATCTACAGGATTTCGAATTACAAAGGAATATGTATCGAGATCTCCCATTTCAAAATCATTGTAACCGCTTTTATCCAGCATCTTTTCTACATTTCCCTGAGTTGTCTCCATTTTAAATATAACATCTCCGTCGGTTCCCGAACCGAAATCACTGCTGGTTCTGATAGTAACCATAAGTCCCGATATAGTATTAATTCTCGTGATACCATCTTCCAATTGGCTATATGCCTCCTCAATATAGGCTAAGAGTCCTATGTCAATGATTTTTTCACTAGTAAGTTTTACATTGGATGCTTTTGCAAGCATAATGCCGGTTCTTACATCAATTACATATATATTCTCTGCTATCCATTGATCCTTGCCTGCAAGACGAAGCGTAAAAGATTTTATGTTTGACAAGGGCACCGCCGATGGCAAAATATAATTCACATACGCACAACTTCCCGGTATTACCAGCCCCATCATTCCTGTGTTCACTTGTACTTCATAGCCCTTATCTGCCGTTTCTGTCATGTTACGTCTGGTTTTTAAGCCAAAGAACACTTTGCTTGCAGTGCCTGCGTTTGATGACTTTGCAGTGGTAACAATAATCTTAATCTCATGCAACGACCACTGCAAGGTATGTTGTTTAAGTTTAATCTCCGTTTTTTTGTATGCCGGCTCACCTTCCTTTGGCTTTTCATAGTACCTGTCTATTATTTTGTTAATGTTGTCAGTTCCGATAAGACATAGTTTTCCCATGTTCAAGCATCGTTTAAATTCCAGAAACGGTTGATCAAAGCAATCCTTCTTTTTCCAAAAACCGCCCCACTCCTTCTCCAATGTTTGATCAAGATTATCCAAGCCCAGTGAAAGAAACAACTTTGATGGATTAATAAAATGGTCCACAATGCTATCCATAGCCTCGTCATAATCATCTATGTATTTTGGATCTCTGCCGGTTATATATGCTGCAATAGGACGAACATAAGGAAAAAGTATTTTCTTCTTAATCCACTCCTTAATCTCTTCGGCTATGATATCAAAGGGAGGAATTGAAATGTCAGATATTACATCTGCTGCTGAAGAAACAAATTCCCACGTATTTCTTGCTAATTCCGAACTACACAAATAATTTGCCAGCAAATCAATAAAATCCGATTCATAGTCAGACCATGCAGTGGACACACCTTTGTCAACAGCTCTCTGTGCGAATTCTCCCCAGGTCTTCAACCACATCTCTATATACTCTTCTCTTTCGGTTATATCACTAAAAGATACTGATCCTCCTACAGCATTCTTTGCGAGCAGTGCTTCATAATAATATACAAAACACTCTAAAAAGTTGAAATCTGTCAGTTCTCCTAGTGAAAACCCGGGTTTCCCCTTCAATACATTTGTCTTTATAACTGCATCGCGCGTCGCAAAACAAGTGCGAAGGAAACTTATAGGAATATCAATACGGAAATCATCCTCCGGCTTGTCATTGCTTATCAAATTATCGAGATGGCTTTCTATTGCAAGATGTATTATGATAATTCTAACTTTTTTAAATATAGGATTACTAAGGCTGATTTTTTTCCAATCATCAACCGCATTTATAATACTAGAAATATCAGGGAAAGGACCACCAGCATAATCATTGACATAATCATGAGTAAACATATCACCTGCATAATGTATCATAAACCCCAGATAAAATGCCAATGCCTCATTAAACTCATTATCTCCCGGAGAGTAAGTTAAAAGCTTCTCCTGCATATAAGGCAACCATTTACCGGAATCCTTCGGATGTATCCAAGACTGCCCTTCAAAAACATCAGGAAAGAAGTCGGGACCTACTGAACCTCCGCGAAAATATGTGGGACAATTTTTTATAGCTTTATAAAACATATCCGGTATTTTATAAGGCTTTTTTACCATTCTGCCATTCTCATACTCTTCAAGTATAAGGTACCCATTATTTTTTATCAGCTCATCTCGAAGAAAATTTGCTGATAATATATGTCCTTTTGATTTCATATATCCCACCCCCATATATTAGTTTCTTTATTTATCTAATCCCATTAGTCTTGCAAAGAAATTGTTTTTGATTCCGTTATTTTTATTAAACCAGAATTCTTCATTTTCCCACTGTCTAAAACCCTTTCTATCCGATTCACGTTTGTTTCCATCCAAGCTGTACAGAGAATCAATCACCTTAGAATCGAGCGGCATGCTTTTTGCACTTGTCGATTTCTTGTTATCTAGGATCGTCCCCCCATTTCGAAGCAATTTCTTAACTGTTTCAATTTCCTTATTGCATTGCTCATGACTTGCAAATCCCATACTGTTTGCTAGCAGTTTTCTATTTCGAGCAAGCACATCGAAATAATACCGATTGTTTCTTTTGCATACCGCTACCGAACCGGCTTTTTCTGAAAAAACACGTTGCAAAATCAAAATACCATTAGTAGCACTCCGGCGACTCTTATACGAATCTGATTCCATAATCAACTGTCCCTCCGTCGTATGAATGGTAAAATAATAGCTACCAGCTGTTCTTTCTTCTCTTACAACTCCAACCCAACAGCTCATAATGCCTCCTTTCTGCCTTCTCGGCAAATTAGATAAGATTGAGATATAAGTTCATTTTATTGCGGTAATACTCCTATAAATTAATGCTTTGTAATAAGCTAAATTACTTCGAAAATAATATTTCTTATTGCTTGAATTTATTATTTAAAAACTAAATTATTGATGGTTAACAAACTGAATTGCTTATCATGACTTTTCTTAATAATAATAATAATGATAATTTATTCTACCATAATCTTCTTTTTAATAAAATCTATTTTCAAGAAATTTGTTAAAATATTTCATATAAAAACTACGGAGCAAAGATCATAGATTACCTCCGTTTTTGCCTCTTTCACGTAATTCAAAAGTGGCGTAAAAAAATAAAGCCACCGAAATCAGTGACTTTATTTTGAGTTCTATCAAATTAAAATTTGTTATTCTTATTAAGTGTTCAACTGAATAGTATCCAGTCTATATCCAATTGGTTACCAATCTCTACCCAAAATTGTGGGGAGTTTATTTCTATACTCGGACGAGCTTATAAAAACCTTCAACAGATTAGTGAGTTTAATAACTTTCTGAATATTTCAACACATGCTTTATATTTTACATCAATAAGAAATTCCATTTTGTAAAAATGTGCCTTTTTCTAAATCATCGAAGGCTTTATTCAATTCTTCCTTTGTATTCATAACTATAGGACCTCCCCAAGCTATCGGTTCACTTAGAAGTGTCGAACTAATAAATAAAACTTGGGCATTATCATGTGCTGCCTTGATCTCTACATAGTCGCCAGGAGTAAGTTTAACCGCTGTCTTTTCCTTCACTAGCTCCCCACTGATAAATACTTCTCCTAAAAGGGTAAACATCATAACAGAACGATCTCTTTCTGTATTCAATACAATAGATGCCTTTGGGTTGAGGTGTAAATCGTAATAATCTAGGGGAAGGTATTTGCTCAAATATCCTTTTCTCCCTTCAAATTCACCAGCAAGTAGTCGCAACTTGGCATTTTCCAACTCTATTTCTTCAATCTCAGAATTCTTGATACTGTGATAAGCCGGAGGAACCATTTTATCCTTTGCAGGAAGATTAAGCCAAAGCTGTACACCAAGCAATCTTTCAGATGCAGGCAGTTTCTCTTCGTGTAAAATACCCGATCCAGCTGTCATCCATTGGACTTCTCCTTCACCTATCGTATCTTCATTGCCTAAACTGTCCTTATGCGTCATATAACCACGATACACATAACTAATCGTTTCAATTCCTCTGTGTGGATGCATTGGAAAACCTGCTGTGTAATCATCGGGGTTTGTACTGTCAAAGGAATCAAGCATTAAAATCGGATCGTATTGCTGAACAGTTCTAGTTCCTAAAACTCTGACCAAGCTTACACCTGCACCATCCTGTGTTCTATAACCTGTAACCTGTTGACTAATCTTTCTTTCCATAAATTCATCAACCTCTCTTTCTGATAATATCCCAAATTCATGCAGTACCGACCTCTTAAATTCTATTATTACCACAGCCAATCTTTTCGAAACAATATACTTAAGGATAGTTATTGGCGAGTACCTAAAATACTCACAAAACCCTTCTAAAGCCCCACTAATTCCAAGCGATATACTACACAGGTTTAAATGAAATCTTATACTCTTTTATTATAAATAATGAGCTATCCACTATTTACTTAGTGCAACAGCTCATTAATTACGTACAGCTACTCTTTAGTATTTACTTTTTAATTTCTTGATAAATAGGAGCCTTCTTTAACCTTTTAGCCCATTAATTCTTTTTAGGAAATTCGCTCTTCATACCTATTAAGACCTGTCTCATATACGCAAAATCCATTGAATCAATTTCCCCATTTCCATCAACATCCGCCGCCAACTTACCAAATTCAGATGGGAAACTATCAATCATTCCTAATAAATACATTCTTAAGAAACCAAAGTCAATTGAATCAAACTCATTGTCTCCATTTAAATCACCAACAACGTACTTGTCGGATGTAGGTGTAGGAGTAGGCACAGGCGTATTTGACACTGAAGTGTTATATAAATTAGGGAAATTACCTGACATATATAACAATGTAAGCATTCTTAAAGTATTTCCATAATAATCATGAGGTGCTGTATCCTTAACATTCACAGTCTCATCAAACATTCTCTGACCAAAACTCAGATCCTCGCCTGTAAGATAGCTAGTAGCAGTTGTACAAACAAATGTAGCATTATGATATTGTCCTAGCTTTTGACCTGTTAAAGAATAACCATCTACAATATTTTCAGGACCGATAGTTTTAAAGAAATCAGAAACTTTGTCACAATAAGCCTTAGCTTTTTCTGTACCATACCAAGAATAATCAAGTGCAATCCTCCATGGCATACGTGCTGCATCATAGCTATACTCGTACTTACTTGTACCGTTCCATACCGCCAACCTCTGTTCTGTTCCATCTGCTTTACACCAATCAGGTACAAGTCCAGTGTTATTATTGAATTTTCCAATCTGGTCTAAAATTTCATAAGACTTATCCGCCACTTTTAACCAATCTCTATTACCTGTAAAATCTGCATAAATTCTATACCAAGCCGGTGCAAAATAGCAAGGATTAAGTGCATCCGATCCTCCCCAATTACCAGGCTTTAGGACATATGTACCTGGCTCTACACAGTATCTAAACAGGTTGTTTATATAGTTTTTTGCTTCCTGTTCGTAGTTTATAGCACCATTTGAGCCCCATCTTTTATGTGCAAACACAAGTGCTGTTGCCATGTCTTCATCCCCATCAGTTGCAGCTCCTGTTCCGGCAACTTTACCATTTGCGTCAATGGACCAGTCCATAAGTCCAGTATTATTAAAGTATTTTTTAGCGTACCTGTAAAGATCGTCAAATAAATCCCTCTCATTAAAATAAACGGCTAGCAACATACCATAACCCATTCCTTCAGAACAAGTTGTATAATCTTGTGATGACGCAGTTTGTACTCTTCTGTAACCACTTGCTCCACTTGAGGTTATACGGCTACTTTTCCAATCTTCCCATTCTCTGAGCAACATAGCATTGGCCTCATTTGGGTTAGTTGCTAAAGATTTTATACCATACGGATATCCGTTCGAAAATGGTATAGAAGCTGAAGAAGCCGAAGACACACCCGCTAATGATAAACTTGTAAGCATACTTATGACCACCCAAAATAATAATATCTTTTTCACATTTAACTCTCCCTCATAAAATAATAAATAGACCTAATTCTTTAATATTAAAGTATTTTTCTAACTCCCTCCTTTTAAAAAATAAAAAAGTAATGCTAAACCACCACCCAAAACCTTTATTTTCAAATGCCATCAATGAAATCCTATAATACAATTTTACTATGATTAAGCTTTTAAAACAATTACATTCTTAAATACTTCTAAAGTCTTAGGAAGTGCTTTCACATCATAGCGTACCGTATGTAAATGCTCAAATCCCTTTATTATTTATTGACAAATTCAATAAATAAGTTATAATAAAAATAGGTTTATAATAAATATATTTTATTGTAAACCTATTTTTATCGATATTAGAAGAAGGGGTTATGCAATGCAAAATGAAAAGAATCTCGAGTTGTGCAATAAATTTCTTACATTCCTTTTCCATTTGAAGTGTTGGATGAATGCAAATTACATGAAAAAGTTCAATATTAACGGAAAAGGAGACTTTGAACTTACAGAAAGGCAATTTGAAATATTGATTACTTTAAAGTTCTTAAACAATGGAACCATATCCGATTTAGAAGAAAAACTTCATGTTACAAGCAGCAGCCTGTCAACCACCATATCTAAAATGGTTAAACTCGGATACATAAAAAGATCCTATCCAAAAGGTCATGAAGACCGAAGAAAGACCTACCTTAACATTACTGATAAAGGTATAAATATCATTGGTGATGTCCATAAAAGACTCATACATGCCATTGACTATTTTTATGAAACCCTCAAAGATGATCAAAAAAGATTTTTTTCTGATGGCATTGATAAACTAGTCAAAATATTCGAGGATAATGATTAATAATTCTAACTTTTCTCAATAAACACATATTTCTAGGAGGATTAAACATGAAACAATATAAATTATTTATAGTGCTAATAAGTGCTACAATACTATTATCAGCATGTAGTTCCACAAAAAATGACGCAACAACTAATGCTGAAAGTAAGATAATACCTGTCTCTGTAGAACAGGCACAAAAGGGTGAAATTAGTACAAGCTTTCGATATAGTGGAACACTTAAGACAAACAAGCAAGTTATGGTTGTAAGTAAGGTTCCCGGTAGAGTCAAACAAATATTCTTTAAAGTCGGTGATACGGTCAAAGAGGATGATATCTTATTTTCTGTAGATGACAAAGATATACAAGATTCCATAAAAAGTTTGGAATTACAGTTAAAATCATCTCAAATTGCTGTGGATATGGCACAAAAGGCCTTAGCCTCTTCAAAAGGAAGTATGCTTGAACAACAGCTAACTCAAGCAGAAACCTCACTAAAAACTTCAGAATTACAGTATAATAATGCAAAAAAAAGCTATGAAGATTCAAAAATCTTATATGAAGCTGGTTCTGCTTCAAAACAGCAATATGACCAAGCTAAAACTGCTTTTGAGGCAGCAGAAATATCTTTTAATGCCGCTCAGCAAGCTTATGACTTACTAATTAATAAGACTTCTCAAGAAAACATCGACAGAGCTAAAGATCAATTAAATCAAGCTATAGCCACTAAAGAGAATGTTGAATTCCAATTAAAAAAAGCAAAAGAAAATCTAGCCGAAACCGATGTCAAAAGCCCTATAAGCGGAGTAATCAGTAGTAGGACAATTGAAGAAGGCGAAATGGTCGGTAGTACAAGTGTTCCCTTTATCGTGGTTCAAATTGACCCAGTAGTCTTAGCCGTGAATATCTCCGAGCAGATGCTAGGGAGTATTAAAGAAGGCGACTATGTTAATGTAGTTATTGGAGCTATAAAAGACAAAACCTTCACCGGAAAAATTAGATCTATCGCTCCTGTTGCTGATGAAAGAACTGCAACCTATCCTGTTGAAATAGAAATTGAGAATAAAGACAACGAACTTAAGGCCGGTATGTTTGGCGAAGTTAACTTTATAACTAATAAGCAAGAAGATGTTATTGTTGTCAAAAGAGAGACCCTCATTGAAAAAGATAATAAAACCTTTGTTTTCACCATCACTGAGGATAATAAAGCAAAACTAATCGAAGTTGAGACAGGAATTGATAATGGTAAAGAAGTTGAAATAACAAAGGGACTAAATGTAGGTCAATCTATCATTGTTAAAGGGCAAGACTATTTGATAGATGGCGATAATATTAAAATCAGTGCAGAATAAGTATAAGAGGAGACTTAGTTATGAAATTAACAAAAATATCAATACAACGTCCTGTAACCACTATAATGATTATGCTTATAGTAATACTCCTAGGTGCTATCTCAATGGCACGGCTCCCTGTTGATTTATTTCCCGATATGAGCTTACCCTACGCCATTGTTTTGACAAGTTATGACGGTGCCGGTCCAAGAGAGATTGAAACCTTACTTACAAGACCTTTAGAAGGTCAGCTTGGTACTGTAAGCAATTTAAAAAGTGTTAGTTCTACTTCATCCAACGGCTCTTCAATGGTCGTGTTGGAATTTAATGCAGGGACAAATATGGATTTTGCTACACTAGACATTCGAGAAAAAATTGATATGATAAAAGGCTTCTTACCTGATGACATAGGAGAGCCTATGGTAATCAAGATAGATCCAAATATGATGGCATCTATGGAAATCGGAATAAGTGGAAGCTATGATTTAGCACAATTAAATCAAATAGTAGAAGATAGAATTATTAATAGACTTGAAAGAATATCCGGTGTAGCCTCAGTTGGCATAAATGGAGGTCAAGAAAAGGAAATTCAGATCACCTTAGACTCATCAAAACTAAAAGGTTACAATATTACTCCATCAACCATAGCCTCCATATTAAGAGCTGAAAATATTAATCTTCCCGGTGGAGAGATAAAGCATGGTAACAAAACCCTTACCCTAAGATCAATTGGAGAGTTTAATAGTATTGATGAAATAAGGAATCTTCCAATTCCTTTACCCGGTACAACTATATACCTTAGAGATATTGCTACTGTAGAAGAAACTTATAAAGAAATGAAAAATTTCTCATATATAAATGGAAGACCTAGTGTTAATCTGTCCATCCAGAAGCAGTCCACAGCTAACACTGTTGAGGTTTCAAAAGCTGTCCATAAGACCTTAGATGAGATAAGCAAAGATATGAAAGAACTTGAAATCACACTAATAACTGATAGTGCTAGATTTATCCAGTCATCTATAAGTAATGTTGCCTCTTCTGCGATTATTGGAGGTATTTTAGCAATACTTATACTCTTTGTTTTCTTAAGAAATGTCAGAAGTACCTTGATTATTGGTATATCAATTCCTGTATCTATAATTAGTGTATTTTCATTGATGTATTTTGGCGGTCTAACACTTAACATAGTGTCTTTAGGTGGTCTTTCCCTGGGAGTAGGTATGTTGGTGGATAATTCTATTGTTGTTTTGGAAAATATATATAGATTCAGACAGAATGGTTATAGCAGTAAAGAGGCCGCAGACCAGGGAGCTTCTGAGGTTGGGTTGGCAATTCTAGCTTCAACCCTGACTACAGTAGCTGTATTTTTGCCTGTTGTTTTTGTTGAAGGTATTGCAGCAGATGTTTTTAAAGACATGGCATTAACCGTTACCTTTTCCTTGCTTGCTTCATTAATTGTTGCCTTAACTGTTGTTCCTATGCTGTCTTCAAAGCTACTAAAAGTTGAAACAAGCCAAAAAATTGCCATAATTTCGAAAGTGAGCAATATCTTTGATAAAGGCTTGAATAATATTGATCTTCAGTATAGAAAACTGCTTAATTGGTGTATTCATCACAGAAAATCAACGGCGATTATTACTTTAGTAATTTTTCTAGCCTCACTTGCATTAGTGCCCTTTGTTGGTATGGAATTGATGCCAAGCACTGATGAGGGAGAATTTGCGGTGTCAATTAGCTTGCCTAAAGGTACTATTATTGATGAAACCTTTGAAATAGTAGATCAAGTGAAAAAAAGAATTAAAGAAATTGCAGAAGTGAAACAAATCTCTTATTCTGTTGGTGGTTCAAATATAATGTTAGGTGGCGATTCATCAGCAAATGCTGCTAATTTTAGTGTCTATGTAGGAAAAGTAAACGAACGAAAAAGAGGCATCGATGAAATAGTTAATGATACAAGAAAAAAACTTAGCGATATTTCAGGAGCTGAAATATCAGTAGCTGCCACAAGTTCTTCTATGGGGGTAATGCTGGGTGGAAAACCTATTGTCATACAGATTAGTGGTGATGACCTTTCCGTATTAAATAATATTGCCCTTGACTTAATGCAAACTCTAGAAACCATTCCGGGTTTTATAGACGTTACTTCTTCAGTGGAAGAAGGTTCTCCTGAGGCACAGTTAATTGTTGATAGAAATAAAGCTTCGAGATACGGGCTAAATATGATTACCATAGCAAATGCTCTTCAATCTGCGGTAGGCGGAAGTGTAGCCACTCAATATAAGATTGATGGAACTGAGATTGATGTTAAAATTCAGTATGACAAAAGTGAAATAAGCTACTTACCAGATCTTAATAATATTACAGTGAATACACCTTCCGGTAGCCATGTCAGTTTAGATGAAGTTGCTAGTATTCAAAGAGAATTAGGGCCTGTAAGTATATCTAGGAGTAATCAAAAAAGAACTGTGACTGTTGATGCAGATTTAATAGACATAGATACTGCTACTGCTCAAAAATTAATTGATCAAAGGATGTCTAGCTATAATATGCCCGATGGCTATTCTTATGATTATACAGGGGAAACTGAGGAAATGATGAAATCTTTTGAGAGCTTAGGCTTAGCTTTAATACTTGCTATAGTATTGGTATATATGGTTTTGGCGTCCCAGTTCGAATCTCTGATTCACCCCTTTACCATCATGTTTTCTGTTCCTATATCATTAACAGGAGCTATGTTTGCTCTCTTTATATCAAACATGAACTTAAGTATGCCTGCTTTTATCGGTTTAATTATGCTAGCGGGTATTGTAGTTAATAACGCTATAGTATTAGTGGATTATATTATAATCTTAAGAGGCAGAGGTCAAGAAAGGTCTGAAGCAATACTAAATGCCGGACCTACGAGGCTAAGACCTATTCTAATGACAACATTAACTACTGTTCTTGGAATGATACCTATGGCCTTAGGTATAGGAGAGGGCACAGAATTAATGGCACCTCTAGCCGTAGCAGTTATAGGAGGTTTATCCTTATCCACAGTATTAACGCTTGTAATTATTCCTGTAAACTACTTGATATTTGATGATATTATTATAAAGATTAAAGGTATATTCTTTAAAGATAAGCAAAAAAATAAAAATATGCTACAAATTTAATTAGTCCAACACAACATTACGGGGTATCGAACCCCTTCGGTTTTGCTACTTTCATTTTATTCTAAAGAGCGTAATCAAAAAACTCCTTCCTAGATAGAAATCTCTCTATCTAAGAAGGAGTTTTATAAAATCACTTATATATTAGTCAAACAGCTTTAATGCTTCAATCTCTTTTTCATTTCTTACTAATGGATAATTCTGTTTAATTTCTTCCATGGTTTGTTCGAATATCTGTTTTTGCAATACGGACTTAATTTCATTCTTTTGGTCTTCATAATTAGCTTTCCTGATAAAGTTCATAATATGAAAACCATAAGAGGTTTGTACAATATCCATATCTCCTTCTTTCGCGTTATATGACCACTCTTCAAATTCTGGTACCATTTGGCCTCTTCCAAAAATATATTGTCCTCCCTGTTCTATCGAACCTGGATCTTCGGAATATTCCTTAACCATAGCTTCAAAATCTTCACCTGATTTTGCCTTATTAAGAATTTCCTCTGCAAGTTTTCTCTTTTGAGCAATTTCTTCCTCCGAAAGGGATTGTCCAGTTGCTTGATCTTGCGTAGAAATAAGTATATGCTTTACAACCACCTTATCATAATTATCCTTATTATCTTCATATTCTTTTTTTATATCACTTTCGTCCACTTTAATTGTGTAGGGG
Source organism: Clostridiaceae bacterium (assembly GCA_012519925.1). GTDB lineage: Bacteria > Bacillota > Clostridia > Acetivibrionales > Acetivibrionaceae > Acetivibrio. Next base: position 899 of record JAAYPF010000190.1, on the reverse strand, counting down.
AAGCTGGTAGAATAATTAAAATATGCTAGGGCAAATTCCTCATACATTCTTCTATATTCATTTAAAGTTACACCATTTCTTTCTTTCATTACCTTTTCTGCTTTCTCTTTATTCCCGTTTCCTTCATCTTCTATAAATCTCTCGATACTTTCAGCTATATTATCTATATCTTGTTGCGGCAACTTATAATTATCCTTTTTAGCTCCCAGCAAAAGACTTTTTAGCTCGGCTAAATTATTGAATGTTTCATCTATGAGTGCTTCCTTTCTAACCACACCATTGTCTTTTGAATTCCAGAATTTCTTCTTTTCACTAGCACTTTTACCGTCTATACCCTCCTCTTCTTCTCTCTGGGTTTTAGCCAAATCGAGGTAGTACTTAAATTCAAAGGCATATATACTCTCCTCTCCAACTGTACCTACAATACCATATGAATCATAGTCTGCTGGAGACTTTTCGCTCTTATTGCAAGCACAAAGCCCAATAGCTAACGATAAACACAACGCAAAACCTAGGATTTTTTTAAATTTCATAATTAACCTCCATTTTTTTAACTGATTAAAATATTATAAAAACAAAAAAATCAGCCTTTATCCCTCTTACATAAGGCAAGTTTTTTTGTTCCATATACTAAAAACTACTCTTTTTTTTAATTAAGCACTTTCATTAGGAATCAATTTTAATATATGCATTTTTAATTTCTTTAACAAAATTTTTATTTCAATTTAATAGTATTATAGCATATAGCTATATTGTACACAATTATTTAATTCTTTGAGTTTCCCCAAATTTAGTAACAAAAAACTGAGGGATCTTTGAGCTTAAAGGCTTTGAAAATATCAAGTTGTTGTGATGGAGGTGGTTTTTCTAGGAGGTATCTAACACCTTCCTTAGTTTTT
>JAAYPF010000189.1 GCA_012519925.1 Clostridiaceae bacterium | reverse complement strand
TTTTAATTTCTTTCGTCATAATAATGTTATTATCCTATAAATCCTTTGATTTCTCAATCTATATACCACTAATTTTTACTTATCCACAAATTTTTCCGCAAGCTATTTCCTAAATGATGATAAAAAAAAGCCGATAGCATAACATATTGATACGCTATCGGCTTTCTAGAAAACTATTTCTCTTGAAGTATTTTCATCAATCTCTCGTAATTCTTCCTAATACCGTCACCTTCATCAAAGACACTTCCATTTATTACTTTACCAGAATATTCACCATTCTCGAACACATAATATTTTCTATCATCCTTTGGTATAAACTCAATTACCATTTCGTCAGGTGCTATTTCCAATGTATACTTAATACTAATCTCAGGAGTTCCTGTCGGTTTCTCATCTAACAACTCTAATTCTGTAATATAAACCCCCACTATAGACCTATAATAGTTTCTGAAGGCCTCCTCAGCTTCCCTACCTTTACTAATAACATCAATTCCATCAACTGTAAATTTGTCTGCTTCAGTGTTTGAACTGTCACTTTCTATCTGTGATACAGTAGTTTTACCGTCAATACTAACCACAACTTCTGAAACATCATAGATAAACGGAGTGAATATGAGAGACTCACAAACTTCTATCGGCTGAATATCTAAAAAGGATAATGACCCTTTTTCAATTGTAAACACTTCATTACTGCCGTCAAGCCTTCCATAGTATAGGGAATCCCCCTCAATGCTCTTACCTATGAACAGTTTTACATCCTTATCAGCTGTAGCAGCTTCAATAACATATCGTGGATTATCTAAACCATATTGGCTAAAATCTTGAGCATTCTCTTCAATGTAAGTACTTGCAGTAGCTCTAACAAAAGCATCAAAAATTGTAGTAAGTCTAACTAAATCGGCATTCCCCTTTAAGGGCTCTTTTATCTGCCATCCTAATTCTTCGGTCTTTTCTGCCGAGAACACCTTCTTACCTTCCCTATCTAGTTCAAACTTTATTACATCAGTAGAATAAACATCAAACACGTATTTATTTCTAAGCTCATCCTCAGTTACTATAATGAAATCTGCAATAAAGGTATAAACCACATACACATTGTTTGAATCCCCTGTTTTCATGTAGTAAGCCTCTTTTGTAGGAGTCAGACTACCAACTTCTAAAACCTTTTGTGTCCCATCTGACATTTTTATAGTAAGACGATACGGATTATCAAGCCCATACTTGTCCAACGAAACAGCATTTTCTTCTATTAGCTTGTAAGCATTCAAGTCTGATGAGTTAGTAATTAGCGACTCTATGTTTGTGATATTAAGGGGAAAGTTTCCACCTGAAGTCAATTCCCATTCTGTATCTTTCTTTTTAAGAGCATATTTTCCTTCAGTACTCTCAATAAAAAACTCTGTTACTTGATCGCCGTCAAACTCAGATAAAGAAATGCTATTTAAAGTATTCTCCCCAGCAGTACCACCCTTTGGCATTCGTTTAACTGCTACAAGAGCACCAACAAGAACAAGCGATACTACTACAAGAATAATCATATTCCTGTATAATCTCATAAACGCCTCCTCCTTAACCACACAAATATCCCAATTCCGATGATCAAAAACGGTACTACTAAAACAGTTATTATTATTAATCGTCTTGCACTGTTGCTGGTCAAATTAATAACATCATAAATATTGGTCTTTGGTGCTGTTACAAAATCATTTGTAGTGTCACGCATCCAAGATAAGCCTGCTAGGAAAAAGCTCATAGTATTCTGAGAATAAGGAGCTAAAGTCTCAAATCCTTTATCGGAAATAACATATGCGTTTCCATATACAAGCAATTTTGCATTGTATGCACTGTTATAATGAGCTGCCACACCAACTAAACATGGACCCATAGAATCATCTTCATCACTCACTCCATAACTTTCTCCTATGGATTTTTCACTTGAGGATAATAAAGGTATTATGTTTAACGGCTCCTTTTGGTTATTTAGTATGCTAAAACTTCTTGTTTCGTTCAGCAAAACAAAAAACTGGCTTAAGTCCTCATTTCCTGTTATTTCACTTGTCTCAACCTTTGGTAAAAATGTATAAGGGTCATTAGGATAGTGCCTTGATTCATCATTTTCTCTAACCCTATCATAGTTGATACTTATGTTATACTCATTTAATACATATTCAAAGTTCTCAAACTTCTTGTCTGAATTTACAGGTTCAAATAAAAATATACAATTGCCGTCATTCTTAAAGTATTCAAGCAACCTGTCTGCTTCAGCTTTGGAAAGGTCAGTTTTAGGACCCGTAAATATAACTATTTCTGCATCTTCAGGCACCTTACTTTCTACTGCAAGGTTTAAGGTTTGAACAATATAGTTACCATTTTCCAATATTTGCTTTAGCCCAAGGTACTCATTATTAACACTTCTTTCACCATGACCTTCAACAAAGTAAACTACAGGAGTATATTCGCTTGTAACATACTTGATAGCACCAGTAACACTTTGCTCTACTACAACATAACGATCCCCCGTATTATAATCCGAATAAAACATCTCCTGTGCAATAACTTTTTTAGATTTATTACCACAGTTAACAACAAGATCCTCTAGCTTAACTCCTAACAAATTATCTGGATCTATTTCTCTAATAATATTAGGATTCATATCAGGATCTATAAATTTGACCGTTACGTTTGGAAAAGCATCATATTCATTTAAGATTTTTGATAGCATTTCCCCCGCATCACTGTAATTCTCCAACATTTTCCTGTCGCCTAAGAAAACGATATTTACTTCCTTGTCCAATTCATCTAGAATTTTTTTTGTTTGATCACTTACAGAATACATTTTATTAGCTGTAAGGTCCCATTCTATATTAAGTAGATCCGATTCTGCCAATATATTAACTAATACACCTATTACAACCACTAATATGCTTAAAAATGAAAACAAACTGCCATATTTAAGATTTTTATTTTTAAATATATTCTTCATTCAAATCACCCCTGACTCCAACGCTTTTTTTCTACTACAATCATTGTTAAAGCTAGAAACACGCCTATCAAACTAAAAAAGAAAATAAAATCCCTAAGACCTATAATACCATATATAAATTTTCTAAATCTCTCAAAAAAGGAAATCCACTTTGCTACATTAAGAGCTCTACCCGTTAAAACATCAAGAAAATTGTGTACAATCCACACAAGGAATAAGCCTAACGATCCTAGCACTGCTGAAACTATGGAATTCTCCGTCAAAGAAGATGTAAACACTCCAAATGCAACAAAAAATGCTCCCATCAAAATATATCCAATATAACTTGTAAGCATTGAGGCCACATTTAATTTACCTGTTATAGCAATAATAATAGGATACATCCCTGTCACTGCAATCATAAGCATGTACACTGTAAACGCTGCCAAATATTTCCCCATAACAATTGAAGGAACACTATTAGGCGAAGTCATCAAAAGAACTTCTGTTCCATTTTTCTTTTCATCAGCGAATACTTTCATTGTTAGAATCGGCAAAATAAGAGCTAATAGCATACTAAAAGAATATACTACAACTCCGAATAATGTTCTAACTGGTCCTACGACCCCATAAATAGGCAATAAAAAATTCAGCGATAATGCTAGAGTGTAAATACCCGTTAATACATATGCTAAAGGAGAATAGAAATACGCTTTTAGCTCTCTTTTATAAATTGCCCACATGATTACTCATCCCCCTTTTCTTCTTCTGAAATTTCTTGTTCAGACACTTCTTCGTCATCTGTATCTTCTTTAATATTTTCCTGATTATTATTTGCAATGGCGTTCGGATCCTTTGATGTGATCTTTAAGAACGCTTCCTCAAGGTTGATATTTACAGTCTTAATCTCTAATATAGGATAACCGTGCTTTGCCATTTCAAAGAAAATAGGCTTTCTAAGATCTACTTCTTTATCAGCTTCAACCAAGAACTCTATTGCATCTTCCAATTTTGCATTTTCTTTTACACTGTTAACGCCTTTAATCCCTTTAAGAGCTTTAATTACTTCTGCTTCAGGTCCGTCAATTTTTACAGAATACACCGCTGAACCTTCAACACTCTTTGTAAGATTTTCCGGAGTGTCAACTGCTACTATCTGCCCTTTATTTATTATGATAATACGTTCACAAACCGCACTTATTTCTTGCATAATATGAGAACTTAAAATGATGGTGTGATCTTTTCCTAGAGCTTTAATCAATTTCCTCACTTCGATAATTTGAGTTGGATCAAGACCAACCGTAGGCTCATCAAGAATAAGAACTTCAGGATTGCCTATAAGTGCTTGTGCTAGTCCAACCCTCTGTTTGTATCCCTTTGAAAGATTTCTTATCAATCTGTGTCCAACATCGGATATCTTTACCAGCTCCATAACATCAGATACCTGGCTTTTCTTCTTTTTTCTTTCAACCTTCTTGAGATCACTTACAAAATCAAGATACTCTTTGACTGTAAGATCTGTGTAAAGTGGAGGCTGCTCAGGTAAATATCCCACTCGCCTTTTTACTTCTGCAGGATCCACGCTAACATCATATCCACTCACCTTTACTGTTCCACTTGTAGAAGGCAGATATCCAGTTATCATATTCATCGTAGTAGATTTACCTGCCCCATTTGGCCCTAAAAAACCAAGAATTTCACCTTTTTCTACTGTAAAATTCAAGTCCTTTACTGCCTTTATTTGACCGTAAGATTTAGTCAAATTCAGCACTTCTATCATCGTGTTCTCTCCTCCCGTTTGTTCATCGTTCTACATATGCACGATACATATTTCTATTATCCTAAAATTGTTTTAATAAATTGTGAACAAATTGTAACCATTTGTTTATTATGATGTTTTGAGAAATATATTATGACTAGCATATTATATAGCTTTTTCTAGTTGTTTTCAAGATTTATTTCCCTCCTTCACTTTGTTTAAATAGTAAAAACTAAGGGGTATCGAACCCCTTCGTTTTTGCTCCTTTCATTTCATTCCAAGGAGCGTAATCAAAAAAGATCTTCCCGTTTAGGAAAGACCTCTTAATCTACTTATGCCTATAAGTGATAGATTATATGTATTTTCTATTTACTTTGAAAAAACTCGAAATAACCGGTCCAAGTGCTGAAACCCCTGCTACAAGAACCCAATCATGATATGATAGTGGCACTGTTTTAAATATTCCCTGAAAAGTAGGTATGTAGACAACACCAATAATCATTATTAGTGAGCACAACACTGCCAAAACCAGCGGAATATTGTTAAAAAGCGGTATCTCAAATATGTTTTTTCTCTCCGATTTACATTCAAATACGTGTATTAGCTGGGTCAGTACCAAAGTCACAAATGCTCCTGTTCTTGCTACAGTTACATCACCGCTAAAATACAATACGCTTACAAACACCAACAGAGTACACAATCCTACAAGCATGCCCCTAAATAATATAAGATTTAATAACCCGTTGGAGAAAATATTCTCCTTTGCACCTCTAGGCGGTCTCATCATTATATCCTTTTCCGCCGGATCAAGACTCAATGCAATAGCTGGCAGACCATCGGTCACAAGATTAACCCATAATATTTGTATAGGTAGCAAGGGCAGCGGCAGCCCTAAAAGCGTTCCAAAAAACATGGTTAGCACTTCACCTATATTACATGCAAGCATGTATCTAATAAACTTCCGTATATTGTTGTAAATAACCCTTCCCTCTTCGACAGCTGCCACTATAGTTGCAAAATTGTCGTCTAAAAGCGTCATGGAAGCAGCCTCTTTTGTCACATCAGTCCCTGTTATCCCCATTGCAATTCCTATATCAGCTTCCTTTACGGCTGGTGCATCATTTACACCGTCGCCTGTCATAGCCACTATATGCCCTTCTTTTTTTAATGCTTTTACAATTCTTAGCTTGTGCTTAGGCGAAACCCTTGCATATACTGATACATCGTTTATTATTGACTGTAGCTTTCTGTCATTCATAGTTTCAAGTTCTGAACCGGTTATTACCTTATCATTCTCCGAGACAATATTCAATTCTCTCGCTATCGCACCTGCCGTCACTTTGTGATCACCAGTTATCATAATAGGCTTTATTCCTGCAAGTTTACATTTTCTCACAGCGTTAACAGCTTCTTTTCTCGGAGGATCTATCATACCTATCAATCCCACAAAAACTAGTTCTTCTTCCAAATGTGCTTTGTCATAATGTCTAGTATTAAGCTTCTTATAGGCAACCCCTAATACCCTTAAAGCTTCCTTTCCCAATTCATCATTTTTTCTAAGTACTAAACGTTTTTGATCTTGAGTTAATTGACGAATACCGCTAGAAGTATATATATTAGTGCATCTGTCAATTATTATGTCCGGTGCACCTTTGGTAAACGCAAAAATCTCACCTTTCTTTGTATCACATATTACAGTCATGCATTTTCTATCCGAATCAAAGGGAAGTTCATCAATTCTCAAAAAAGTATTGTTCAGCATTTGCTGTGTCAAACCTGCTTTTGCACCTACAACTAGCAAAGCAGCTTCTGTAGGGTCTCCACTTAGTTGCCACTTTTCCTTTGTGGAAAACACTGATTTCACCTTATTTATAGCATTGTTGCTTTCCTCAGCTATTCTTTCCATAACAGCATTATTACACAAAGTTCCAATTTCCATTGCAAGTTTTAGACTTTCTATGCTATAGGGTTCTATTTTTCTACCTGCTATGGAAAATTCGCCTTCACTGCTGAGGGGTCCTCCATTAATTTCAACCATGTTTCCACCGGTGTATATCTTTCGTACTGTCATTTTATTCTCTGTCAATGTTCCTGTTTTATCCGAGCATATCACACTAGCACATCCTAAAGTCTCAACAGCTGGAAGTTTTCTGACAAGAGCTTTTCTTTTGAGCATTTTTTGAACTCCAAGTGCAAGTGCAATAGTAACTATCGCAGGCAAACCTTCCGGAACCGCTGCTACAGCAAGGCTTATACCCGACAAGAGCATTGTGAAAATCTTTTCTCCTCTAATAACACCAGTTATAGAAACAATCGCACAAACAATAAGACAGCCATACACAATAAATTTACCTAAATGATCGAGCCTTCTTTGAAGAGGGGTTTCTTCATCTTCTACGTCCTGAATCATATCCGCAATTTTGCCCATTTCGGTAGACATTCCTGTGTCACTTACAAAGGCTTTACCCCTTCCGCTTGTTACAATCGTTCCCATAAATACGTGATTCAACTTATCCCCAAGGTTATCTGTTTTTACACTTCTTGCATTAATAGACTTCTCTACAGGTACCGACTCACCGGTTAGTAGAGACTCATCCACAAACATTCCGTTAGCTTCTACCAACAGTGCATCTGCCGGTACTCTATCTCCAGCTTCAAGTATTATTAAATCCCCAGGAGCTATTGTTTCTGCTGGAATTTCTACAGATCTTCCGTCTCTGATAACTCTCGCTATCGGTGCCGCCAACCCTTTTAGAGCTGCCATAGTTTTTTCGGTACGATACTCTTGAATAAATCCAAGGACAGAGTTAACCATTACAATTGCTATTATAGTAATAGCTTCTGTTATTTCGCCCATAAAAGCTGATATAAGGGTACATGCAATTAAAATCAGTACCATAAAATCGCCAAATTGCTCAAGTAATATCTTAAGTGCAGATATTTTCTTTTTTTCAGATAAGGTATTAGGACCATACTTCTCTAATTTCTTTTTAGCTTCCTTTTCACTCAAACCCCTATAAAACTCATTTCCCCCCTTAAAACTCTTTAGCGAAGTATTTGTGGTACTCATAGCATATCACTCCTTTTCGTAAGTCTCTAAAGTATTGCGTTAAATATATTACTGTACATTAAAACTTAATACAGAGTTATCACCATAGTCCTATTTTTATTCTCAAAAATTCATAAATAGACCAACTTATTGTAAAACCTTAACTACACATAAAAAATGCACATCCCAATTCACTTTTTGAGATGTGCATTCATGTTATTTACTTATTAAAAAAAGCTGATTTTATAGGGTTGGCACTATATTTATTGATTAATGAATTTTTTAAAACACCTTATACTCTTAATTTTCTCAACCTTTGAACCAGTATATATGTTTTGCAATATCCAAAATCAATGTAAAATGTTTATTCCAAATCATATCCATCTAAAACACCTTTTGCCCTGTACTCTGACAAATTAAAGGACTGCCAGTCATTTTTAGATGCAAGCCTTGTTTTTCTTGACAAAAGATTATATTTAATTTCTAGACTAACTTGTTCATTTGGGTTATCTAAAAGCTTTACCATATATGGTACCGCATCATCGGAAAGTAAATATAAATAATTAATATCAATCATTTTACCGCTATCTGCCTCAAACCTTCCTATATTGTTATATGCAATAAACGCATCTACATTAAAGTAATTCATTAATAGATATGCTATTAGTGCAACCACTATATACGACTTTAGAAGCAAAAATTTATCCATCCAAGCTTTTATCAATGTTGCAATAAGAATAACAAATATGAATATCATAAAACCATGGGTAAAAACTCTTAGGTAAGTATAACCAAACTCTTGTTCATAAAGAGACATTCTGAAATGTGCCGATAGTAGCATTACCATAGTACTGACAATCAAAAGTGAATTCAGGATTCTTAAAATCTTAGCTATAATTGTATTGTCGTTTTTGGTAAAGTTTATTATGCTTATCAATATACTTACATTTATTATTGTAACTGCAACCAATTCAAAAAAACCTCTTCTCGCATATTCTGCATATGTTACACCTTCTGGCAACAATGCTTCTATACTTCCAAAAAGATATGTGAATTGTATTGCTGTAAAAATAACGTATATCAGATTAACCGACAAAAGTATGGTTATTATTATTATAGGATCCCATATCTTTTTAATTTTAAAGCTGTCCTCTATAACTCTGCTTGTGTTTCTGTCTTTTTTGTTGTAAAGACTCCAAAGGTAACTAAAGGCTATTATTGCTACCAAAAACCCGATAATCAGCTGTGCAAATAACCCCCCAATATTCATTTTAATAAATAGATCTGTAATATTACTCACAAAGTGGCTAAACACCTGATCTGCTTCAGAAAGCAGCCCAACCACCACTCCCACCAAAGGAACGGATATAATTAAGCCTATAACAACCTTACTTATCACAGAAGCTTTAGTTGAATTCGGTTTTCTCTTAATAATTTCCGACACTAAGTTAAAGGGCTTAAATATATGTGCTAGAGTTCTTACAAATATAGCGTTAAGAAAGTCGAATAAGAATCTCATATCAAACCACTTGTAATCATTGTTATTTGTAATAAGTAAAGTCTGTACAAATATAAGGGAAGGAATTATCATAAAATTTAAAACCCTAAATACCCAATTTGAGAAAAAGAAATAAGTTAAAGACAGCATAATAATCGGAAGGGTTAGAATTGTTCCAAAACTAATCTTAAACTCAATTTTATCCCGTAAGGTAAAAAGCAACACACCATAAAGCACCAAAACAAAAACTGGATATGATACACCTAATTTCTTCTCATAAAATAGAATGTTATAAATCACAGCAAGAATAATTGAACCAATGAGAATAAATACATTCTCCTTACTAATTATATTTTCGCCCTTACTTATATTGCTTTTTTCATTATTTATGTTGTTTACTTCTTCCACAAGCTACGCCTCCTCTAAATTTTTCTCTTCCGGAACAAATTCAAGAATATCTCCTGGTTGACAATCTAGAGCTTCACATATCGCTTCAAGGGTGGAAAAACGAACTGCCTTAGCTTTGCCTGTTTTAAGTATGGAAAGATTGGCTAGTGTAATATCCACTTTTGATGCGAGTTCCGATAAACTCATTTTTCTTTTTGCCATTATTACATCTAAATTTACCACAATAGCCATAAAGTGCCTCCTCTATATTGTAAGATCATTTTCTTCTTTTACAATTACCGCCTGATGAAAAACCTCAGCAAGCACTATCAAAAACAATCCTAAAATTACAAATACCATAGCCAAAGTAATTGTAAGGATTGATGGATAAAAAACAATTTTAACACCATAGGCGGCTGAAATTACAAAAGAGGAAAAAGACATGCTCTTTAGGCTTTTAACATTATCTATGATAAAAGGGTTTCTTTTATTCAGATTTTTAAATATCTTTCTTATCTCATAAACTAGCTTCAGGGCAAATATGCCTGTTAAGTAAAAAAAAACGAGTAAGAAGTAGTAATTTTCATCAAATGTACTTTTTATAAGATCAAAGGCCAACTTGAGACTCAGCGGTAAACTCACAAAAACAGCTAAACCTCCAATAAAAACTCCATCTAATAATAGCTTTACTGCCCCTGATAATCCCTTTTCTCCTAGAACTTGCATTTAACAGCCTCCTTTTCACAATATTCTAATAATATTAGAAACGTGTTTTTGCCAAATTTCAATATATTTTTATTATTTTACAATAAATTTTTATCAACATACAATAACATGCTTTTACTAAGAATATGAAAAAGTATTCATTGGCATTGCTACAAGCTCAAAACAAAACGAGTTAACCAACCGTTTGAACCGATGTAATAGATACCTCGAAATTAGTGGAGAGGTAGAAGGGCTTTGTGAGTTGTGTTATAATCAATGCTTTTTCTTTGGAAAGATAAAAAGGACTTCCCAACTAATTGGAAGTCCTCGTCTGAAAGAAAATTCGCTTCGCTAATCTACACCGAGTACCATTATTGAATTTATGTGAGGATCGGCCGTACCTTGCATTTGACACCTTTGGTTTTTCAATATTTCAATATAATCGATGATATCCTGTGTTATACGCTCTCCAAGGCAAATAACAGGTATACCCGGAGGATAAGCCATAATCATTTCTCCTGCTATTTCTCCAACAGAGTCCTTAAGCGGAACAGACTTTTTGTGACTATAAAAAGCATCCCTAGGAGAGACAATCATCTTTGGATTATACGGAACTATTGTAGTCTTTCTATACTCTTTGATTTCAGTTTTAGATGATATATCCTTTAAGGCATTAATGAGTGCAACAATATTTTCTTCGGTATCGCCAATACTCACAATACCCATTATATTGTGCATATCAGAAAGTTCAATTTGTATATTGTACTCATTTCTGAGTTTTTCCTCCATTTCATAACCCGTATACCCAAGCCCCGCTACACTTATTCCTAGCTTTGTTTCATCAATATCGTAACATCCTGGCGTACCTATAAGTTCTTTACCAAAAGCATATAAACCTTCTATCTTGTTTATTTCTTCCCTTGCCATCCTAGCAAGCCTTAATGCTTCCTCAAGCATTTCACTGCCCTGAGTCGCTATCTGTTTTCTTGCAACATCTAAACTACACATTAATAAATACGAGGAACTTGTGGTATGAGTCAAATTCAATACCTGCTTTACCCTTTCAGGAGATACTAAATTGCTCCTTAGCAAAAGAGCTGAACTTTGGGTCAAAGAGCCCCCTGTCTTATGCATACTCGCCGAACTCATATCAGCCCCAACTTCCATTGCCGTCAACGGAAAATCGTCATGAAAACACATATGTGCCCCATGAGCCTCATCTACCAATACCGCCATATCATGCCTGTGTGCTATTCTGACAAGAGCCTTTAAATCTGATGCCGCTCCATAATAAGTGGGATTAATTAAAAATAGTGCTTTTGCATGTGGATTTTCTTTAATAGCCTTTCGGAGGCTTTCTTCAGTTATTCCCATTGCAATTCCAAGTCTCTCATTTATTTCCGGCTGAACATATACAGGCATTGCTCCGCTGAGTATAATACCTCCAATAGTTGATTTGTGGGCATTTCTGGGAATTATTATCTTGTCCCCTGGCTCGCAAGCACTCATTATCATAGCCTGCACTCCAGCAGTGGTTCCTCCTACCAAAAAGAAGGCATTTTGTGCCCCAAAAGCTTGTGCCAAAAGCCTTTCCGACTCATAAATAACTCCTGTTGGGTTATTTGCAAAATCCAGTTCCTGCATACCATTCGCATCCATCTCGAACACTCGGTCGCCTATATAATCCCTAAGTTCCTTAAGTCCTGTTCCCTTTTTGTGTCCGGGAACATGGAACTGTATTACCTTGTCATCCACATACCTTTTTACCGCATCAAAAAGCGGCGTTTTGAATTGATCTAATCTCGCCAATTCTTTATCCCTCACTTCCCACGCTTTCGCTATACTTATCCCTCGTACTCTTGTCATAATAAACCTTGTTACGGGGGCAGTAAAAAATAATAAACAAGTGAATTATAGGATAAAGAATATAAAAAGTCAATTAATTTTTATGCCAAAACTATTTATTCTTCAAAAACCTTGCTCACACCCTCAATTTTCTTAAGTTCGCTTATTATAGTTTTCTTTTTTATGCTATTTGGTAACTTAACAAAAAATTTGATTACCACTTCGTCACTGTCTTCATTATCCAAAAACTCTATATCATTTATAGATATACCATATTTACCGAAGGTATACCCGATATTTCCAATCTGTCCGGGGGAATTACTAGTTTTTATGTGTAGGATACTTAAATGCTTTTTTCCAGTCAAATTATGTTCGAGTTTTTTTAATACAATAAGGGTTAAATAAATGACAAGTGCAGCAAAAATTGCACCCTCATAAAACCCAATTCCAGCAGCAATTCCCACACATGAAACTGCCCAAAGACTTGCAGCCGTTGTAAGACCTTTTACGTTTGCGCCTTCCCTTATTATAGTACCTGCACCCAAAAAACCTATACCACTTATTACTTGTGCACCAAGACGTGCAGGATCGATATTTGTAATTCCTTTATACTTTTCGAAAATAAATACAGATGTGATCATTACCAGTGCAGAACCCATACAAACAAGAATATGTGTACGAAAGCCTGCAGGTCTGTTCATACTTTCGCGTTCATAGCCAATCAAACCACCAAGAATACAAGCAAGAAGCAACCTGAATAAAGTAATAAAATAAAACTCAAAGTTTATGTGTGCAATAATTCCACCCACTTTATTCACCTCTGTCATTTTATATTAGGGCCTTTTAAAAATAAATTCTACAATAATCAAGCCATTAAGCCCATTAAATCACGTTTTTGAAATGGCTATCGCAATGTTTTTGGAATCACCTTAAAATAGAACCTTTAGAACAATCAAGAACGAACAAGTCACAAAACAATACTTCTTAAAAGTAGTAATTCATACTAATAGTATATCATATTTTTATAAATAATAACCCAGTTTATCAAAATAAATAAAGGCATCTAAGTATCTAAAACGCTTCTTCTTAAATGAGAACGTTTCAGCCTCATGATGCCTTAATGATTTTTCACACTCAAACTTTCGTAAATAAGCAATTGACCAGTTATTTTTTTTGAATCACACCCATACTAAGTTTTTCGTGAGCTGTTTTAAATAGTTTATTAATTGCACCAGAAAATTTTATTTTTGATCCCTGAAAAATCTCTACAACTTTAAATTTAATCTCAATAGGTATTTCATCTTCTTCATCTGCGGATGCTACTATACTGTACTCCTCTTTAGTAAGAACATTCTTCAAATCTTCTTTAACAGAATCAGGTATAGTGCCATGTGTAGCATCTACAAAACACAATGGAGGAAACATCACACACCACCAGTTCTGTCCTACCCCTTCTCCAATAACAACCCTAAGAGCCTCATAAGCTCCTGCTGGCAATGTTATATCCCCGTACATCTTTGTTGGGAAAGGAAAATTCCCTAGCATCACCTTAACACTATAAGACTTATTTTGCCTTTTTATTTCATTCTCTGCAAGAATCTTTATTCTATCTAAATTATTGTTTACTTGTGATTTTGCATCTTCTACCGTTTCAATATCCTTTATTTCTTTCTTCATATACTCTAGTATTACATCCCGAACATCTCTCTTTAGTTGTTGATCTTCTGGCGAATCACTATTAGCAATAACATGAAGTCTTAAAAGATTTTGTGACAATCCACTGTTGACATTTTCCGAATAAGATGCAAATGCAATGCCTGTTACCAGCAGTGCCACCAATACTATTCCCAAAACTCCCTTAAATATCGACTTTACATCCTTTGAGCTTATTAATCCCTTTAACATAATAAAATCCCCCCAGATCTTGCTAAGGAACTATTTGAAAATTATGTTATCCAAATAGACTCCTTATTTAAATTATTTTAGCAATAGTAACTTTTATTGCTTAGTATAATTATTCACAAGATTGAAAGGATTTATACTATACATAAAATATTTTAGTACAAAAACTATTCATTGGGTTGTTTTCCAAAAAACAGACTATAAATTACATCAGTACTATAACTTAGTTTGACGAGTATTAACTGCTGCCCTAATAAAATCCCTGAAAAGAGGATGTGGTCTGTTTGGTCTTGATTTAAATTCCGGATGAAACTGAACTCCGACAAACCAAGGATGATCCTCTATCTCAACAATTTCAACGAGTCTTTCACTTGGTGACAAACCTGATATAACAAGACCTTTAGACATCAAAAGTTCTCTATATTCATTATTAAATTCGTATCTGTGTCTATGCCTTTCATAAATCAACTCATCGTTATATATCTCAAAGTTTTTGGTATTTTCACCTAATTTGCACGGATATAATCCTAATCTCATTGTCCCGCCCATTTCATCAATATCCTTTTGTTCAGGCATAATATCTATTACAGGATAAGGCGAATCAGCATCAAACTCTGAACTATTCGCTCCTTCTAATCCAGCTACATTTCGAGCAAACTCTATAACTGCCATCTGCATGCCCAAACAAATACCAAAATACGGCTTTTTGTTTTCCCTTGCAAATTTAGCAGCAAGTATCTTGCCTTCTATTCCTCTATCTCCAAAACCCCCAGGAACTAAAATCCCATCACATGTAGATAAACTATTTATAATATTCTCGGTATCTAGATCTTCAGAATTTACCCATTTAATTTTAACATCCACACTATTTGCTATTCCACCGTGATTCAAAGCTTCCACTACACTTAAGTATGCATCATGCAACTCAACATACTTTCCGACAAGAGCAATTGTAACAGAATCGCTAATACCCTTCTGCTTTTCAACCATTTCTCTCCATTCACCCAAATCCGGAACGCTACATGATAGACCTAAACGTGTACATACGTTCTCAGCAAGACCTTCGTCTTCAAGCATTAATGGAACTTCGTACAGTATTTCTGCGTCAAGGTTTTGAATTACCGAGCCCCCTGGAATATTACAAAATAATCCTATTTTATCTTTAAGCTCTTTACTTAAACGCTTTTCAGTACGACAAACAATAACATCCGGCTGGATACCTATGCTTCTTAGCTCTTTAACACTATGCTGCGTAGGCTTTGTCTTAAGTTCCCCAGACTTTCCAAGGTAAGGAACAAGTGTAACATGTATGTACATGACGTTTTCTCTGCCTTTTTCAGTGGAAACCTGCCTTATGGCCTCAAGAAAAGGTAGGCTTTCAATATCTCCGACAGTTCCACCAATTTCAGTTATTACAACATCGGTATAATCTGTCTTTCCTACCCTGTAAATTCTCTCTTTTATTTCGTTAGTAATGTGTGGTATTACTTGAACTGTCCCTCCTAAAAACTCACCTTTTCTTTCCTTACTTATTACAGACCAGTATATCTTTCCTGTTGTAACATTGCTATTTTTATTCAGGTTTTCATCGATAAACCTTTCATAGTGACCTAAATCAAGGTCAGTCTCAGCTCCGTCATCCGTTACAAATACTTCTCCGTGCTGATACGGACTCATAGTACCAGGGTCAACATTAATATAAGGATCAAATTTTTGAATTGTCACCCTTAATCCCCTTGCCTTGAGAAGCCTTCCTAAAGATGCAGCAGTTATTCCCTTTCCCAATCCGGAAACAACTCCACCGGTTACAAAAATGTACTTAACAGACATGATTTCCTATCCTCCAAAAACAGTTACAGCCGGTTAGATATTCTCCTCGACCGATAATATAATAATAAACAAAGTCTATTCTTTTGATAAAACATACAATTTATATTGTATATTCGCTAAAATCCGGTGTCAATAGAAGATTGAATTTTATGAAATAATTTTTTTAGGACATGGAAAAAGACAGCATTTAAATGCTGTCTTTTGTATAAACTAAAAGCTGGTTACTTCGTAGCCCAAGACCACAATAATTGATACTAATAAAAGCATATATTTCTTTACTTGCTCCCCCAAAATCTTTCTTTTTTATCTCTTTAATCGAATCAGTTTACTCTAAATTAGATTCTTTCTCCCCTAAATCCTTCGTTTCCCGTTTATCCAAGCTAAAATTAAGTATACGCTTGCAAATTTCTCTTCCAACTTGCTCCCCGTAACAATCCCATTTTATAGAAAACAAAACATTAATCCTTGTACATAAAATGGAACTTGGACTACGAAGTATCCAGCTTTTTTATCTAGTTAAACAAAGCCTGCAGAATTCTATGCATCCCTCCCTATACTAATATATTAACAATTAATTACATCTATTCGGTATTTATATAAAACTAATCAGATACAAAATACAACTAAGAATTGCAAAACCAATCGGGTTAAACACTAAAAACAAAGTCATTCTGTCAATAAGATAAGTCGGTGAACTTAGCACCCTTCGGGCGAACTTTCAAAATGCAAATTCCTATACTATTAAATTAATAAAATCTGTTCAAATAAGCTGTGTGAAAAACAATCTAACTTGATTTTTAAGCCTTAAGTGCCAAAACAAATAATACTTCTAAAACATTAAATATATCTGTTAATAAAAGGATATCAAAAATATTCCAACTTGTCAACAGTTCGTTTACAAAATCAACTATATGATTACAAAAAAGTATTTTCCCTTCTATTGAGTCAATTTGACGCCGCTAAGTCCGTAATTTTTCTGTACCTCATTGGATTCTCCTTGGGTTACGTTTCTTACAAAGTATCCCTTTACTACGCATTCATTTCCTTGACCTTCAACAGCTATAAGAAAAAAGGAGGCAAACCCAAGTATTTGTACCGAACTCCTACCATTCACATCAAGATCATCGACAATTACTACCGTAACAACCCTTGAACAATCTGGATTAAAGCTGTCATAGGTGCATCGGGGATGATGATTACATCGGCTTATTAATTCATTCACAGAAGATTTTGTAGGATTACTCATGTTTCCAGTCTCGGTAGTGACATAATCCCCAACTTTCAATTCCCCATCATACCCATTTAAAATATTAAACCTGTAATTATTTGCACCTGTTCCCCCAAGGGCAAGCCCCCCATAATTACCGTTACTACCACTTCCACCGCCCTCTTTAAGGGTGTAAAGTGTTCCAAACTCCAAATCCTGCTCTTCAATCGCAAAGGGTCTTATCCCTTTATAAACGCTTGTTATGGCCATTATCTTAGCTGTTGCACTTGCATTTACCTCAGTACTTTCAAAACCGAGTAATTGTGCAAACACATAGTTTACATTGGTTTTTGTAGTTACTTTTATGCCCGCATTGTCACCAAGAATCTCTATATTGGCATCATCAGGATTTACACCATTTTTCTGTAGGTATTCCCTTGCAGTCATTATAGGATTATCCTCTTCGTATAAAATCGACTGTGCTCCTGCTAATGCTGCTGCATCAGTAGCTTTAACAGTGTCCGCCTTTTTGTATGCTACAACACCTATATCTACAACAATAGACGCACATGCTGCAATTACGGTAAAAGTTATCACGTGTAAAACCATTGTAGTACCTTTTTTGTTTCGAATTTGATTTAGTATTTTCATAAAACATGCACCCCATAAAAAATAATATTTTCCCTATTCTCATTGTACATCCAATAGCTGCGTTTTCCATCGAACCAAAAAACTATTTTTAAGTAGGTATCTATAACTATTTTCATGAGCCTTTTACCCCTTATAAAGATGCAGAAAGCCTGTTTCATTGAATTATATCAATAAAACAGGCCAGTAATATAAATCTTGCTCCTAATTGTTTAACAACTCTATAGCCTTTGCCATTTGCTTGTCATATCCTAAAAGGTTATTTTGAAATTCTTCATTTAATGCCTGCTGAGTAGTAAAATCCAATACACCGTAGGAATAAAAACCCTTGTCCTTCTGAAACTCACAAACAGCTGCCGCCGATTCACTATCAAAGAGCATATCCGGCTTTTCAATATTATAACCTAAAAACTTTAAGATTTTTTCCGCATTTAAAACATCTATGCTTTTATCTCCTATAGTGGGTTTTAACTGTTTTGAAAGAGTCTCTATACTCCTTATATCAACTTGATTTTCTACATAATTATTTTCTATATAATAATCAGGTTGAAGACCTGTACCGTCAATCATCCTTCCCTTAGGTGTATAGTATTCACCCGTTGTGATTTTTGTCCACCCTATTATTTCGTCATCAGAAGGCGAAACATCGTAATTGTTTATCAGATCATAACCGTCTATTATCCTCGTTCCAAATCTTTGTTCATACTTTTTATATGCTTCGAGAGATAGCACTGGATAAAGGTTTTGAACCTTTCCCTTACCGTATGTTTTAGTCCCTACCAAAACACCTGAACCGGTATCTTGTATTGCTCCTGCAAGAATCTCAGAGGCACTAGCACTTGATTCATTCACTAATACTACTAGCTTATATTTTGGCTTCTTGTTTTTAGAATAATATTCTTCATCCTTAATGGCTTCCGATTTAAAGTCAAGCTTTGTAATCAGCCCTTGAGGGACAAAATTTTCAGCTATTTTCACCACCTGACTTACTTCTCCACCGGGATTATCCCTCAAATCCAATATCAGCTTTTCAATTTTGGCATCATCCATCTTTATTAGAGTCTTAGCAATACTAATGCTTGAATTAGAATTAAAAATATCAAGTTTTATATATCCAATATCACCCATTACATTGTAAGTTACTGGATCAATCCTCACTTGTGCCCTTTCTACTTCAATATTTAACAATTCACTATGCCCAGCTCTTTTTATTTCTAAATTAACTTTCGTACCCTCTTTACCTCTAATGAGTTGTGCAGCCTCTTCACTAGTTTTGCCTTCCACACTCTTCCCATCAACTTTAACGATTATATCGCCTTTAATTATTCCAGCTTTTGCTGCGGAAGAAGAACGGAACACCTCTCCAATATATATATCATTTGCTTGTGATGATATACTAACTCCAATTCCAACATAGGAACCATCCATATTAGTAAAAAAGCTATCCGCCTCTTTACTGCTAAAAAATTCGGTATATTGATCCATGGTGTCAAACATTCCGTTTATTGCTCCCTCAATCAATTGCTCATCAGTAACTTGACCTTTATACAGATCCTTTATCATATCCATAATGTTTTTTAGATAATCCATATCCAAAGATGCTTCATCCCTTTGCACACTTTCCGCTGCAAAGGATATATTGGTAATGAATAGACACAACACTAATACACTTACAATTCTTAGGATTTTTTTCTTCATTTTTTTCCCCTTTTCTTTAATCTAAATAAACCCGCTTTTTCACTTTTTCCCTTAATATTCCTTAGTAATTAACTATTCTTTCTCTATAGTCTTTCTTAAGATCGTCTCTCATATAATTTATAACCTTATTTATAACAACTGACGCTCTTGCCTTTGTAAGATATTCACAAGGTTTGAGATATCCTCTTTCATCACCTAGAACAAGCCCTATTCTTTGTGCAACATAAATATGATTTCTAGCATAGGAAGGGATGTCCGAATCATCCACAAACGGAGTAGCAACTCCACCCACAGGTGCTAAAGCTTCTAGCCCAAGAGCCCTTATAATAATTGTTATTGCATCCGCCATAGTCAAATACTCTTCTGGTCCGAATCTTTCATTTCCACGACCACTTACTATGCCTCTTTTATACGCATTGTTAATACTTTCAAAATATTTGCTTTCCACTGGCACATCAATAAACGGTGATAAAATCTCTTCCTTTTTATTTTTAACTGATCTGCTTGTTTTCGAAGTAACTAAGGTACTATCTTGCGGAACCTCTTTTGCAGCCTTCACAATTGCATCGGCAAATTCTGCCCGGGTCATTACGTCCTGTGGATTAAATTTATTCGAATCCTCTTTAAAAACCTCCAAACTGTAAAGAGCTCTTATATCATTCTCTGCCCAATGACCTTTTAAATGGTGAAGGCTTGGAACTAATAATCTTGTCTTAACAGGAAATCCTTCTATCTTCAAACTATCGGATTTCTCAATCAACCGGTCTGTCGATACTCCCTGTGAATCAAATTCCGGTAAACTTGAAAAGTACTGAAGAATACTGTTATTATATTGCGTCTGAACAAATCCACCTTCAAAACTGATGGTCTCAGGTTCATTCTCAACATACTTTATTTGCTTCGCTGTGCTGTTAGAAAGTCTTATGCTTGCTGTCCCGCCCCATTTATCAACTATATCACCCTTTATGGTCTCACTCTCAATCAAATACTCCAATACCTGTGTTTCAGTTGAACCCCAATACTGGTTGTATCCGTAAAAATCACCAATAACATCTACCGTAACAGTGCCCTCGTCCGTTCCAATGCTGTAAGTTTTTCTGCCCCATAGGTTTCCTGCCAAATAATCGACCGCAGGCTTCGAATCAGTAATATTAGTCTTTGTAAAATCATAATTTTTCAAATTGTATTTTACACCATCTATATCAATGACTTCGGTATATCTTCCATTTAAAACTGTCTCCTCTATTTTTTGACCATTACTTTTTTCAGTAACCGCTGTATTATAGGAAATAAATTTAGTAAGATTTCCTGACCTTTCAGGATTTGTAAGCTTATATGTATAATTTGACGTTATTATCTGCTTACCTGTCGCACTATCCTGTTTAGATGTTTTCTTTATTGTCAATGTCCCACTAAATACTATTGGTTCACCCGTCAAAAACACAACTTCCTTATAATCAAAGGTAGTCTTGCCCTCAACTTCTCCAGAAGATATTCCTCCTTCAAAACCACTGTCACCGCTTCTTGCATATATCTTAATATTTGATGTACTTAATACTATAATAAGCATCAATGACATTAATTTCAATAGTTTTGTCATATAGTACTCCCTCCAAATTACAAAATTTCAGAACACATTGAATATGGTTATTACAAAAAGTAACTGATCAATAGCAATTTCATAAAATCTGATGTACATCTTTTGCACTGCAAAACAATGTTCCTCTTTTGGTCATTTTTGAAACAGACTATATACACTATTCTATAAAAATAATGTACGCATCACCTGTTTCACTTTCATCCTTCTTAATCAACCTGACCTTATCTCCCTTTGCAATATCTCTAGCCTGAACAATCATATTATCTTTTAGAATTATGCTATTTTGAAGAATGTTTAGCCTCATATCCTTGCTTTTTTCCCACATATGGGTAGAAGGATTATAAACCTTTGTATTATATAGTACAAATTCTGTAGATTCATCCTCTGCATTTATCTCATATATTTCACCTTTAACTGATACATTCCCGTAAGGTGCTGTATTGACCAGAACCGCATCGGTGCCGTTTGCCAAGATATAAACAGTACGATCTTTGTAGCTTGAACTACCGTGATCGGTAAAATTCCTTTGCCCTACTACTCCCGAATCATCAACTATACTGGTATCATAAGTTATCCTAAAGGTTTTTGGAGTATTGTAAAATTCCCAATTAACTCCATTTAGCTGTGAAAAAGAATTTACCGTAAAATCTTTATTTTTATTAATACTCGCTATTCGACCCCTATATATGCCTATAAAATTCGGATCACTTCTAGGTACTATCTCAACAATTTTTGCATAGTACATACCATCATTAAATGCTCTATTTGCCACAATGTAAGCTGTATCTTCTGGTGAAATGCTGCTACCTATAACCAATCTTTTATCCTTAATTATTATAGTACCCCTATTATAAAATATATTGTTTGTTCCCTTTTCTAAAGATAGTTCTCCTTCGCTTCCCATAGTGTTTGATACAATACTGTCGTCAAATTCCGTTAATTCAGTGGCATCACTTTGTTTGAAGGAAACCAAAACAGCCTTTTCTTCTCCTCCGTAGTCCTTTTCAACAGCTATATAGGCTTGGTTACTTCTTAATTTCCTGTTTACAAAATCTAGCGATATATTTTCATTGTTATAATACAGTTCACTACCTTCTGCTATTCCAATCATTGAAAATCCCTTTTGTACTGTCCTTTCCCATTTTCCGTTTTTTAGTATCTCCATATTCCTAATAATAAGGCTGTTTGATACATCATCAAGTTTATCCACAACACCCTTATATATATTTGTAATAAAATGTTCATCACCTTCTATAGTTATCTGTTTCAAACTAGTAGAAGTATCGGTTATATTGAGAAGTAATTTTAGCCTATCCCCTTCTTTTATCGAGTCATAATTAACTAGTTTCTTATCTAAAATTACAGGTATATCACCACTTGTCACCAAAATTTGCTGCGTACCATCATCATATTGTATTGCAAGGGATAAAGGCTTTTTAGAAAGCACCTTGCCATGTCTTTGAATATAGTTATCTACAGCACTTATTATTTCAATATTGCCTTCATCATCAAACTTAATGTAAACCGAGTCTCCGCCTTCAATCTCTTCAATATTGGCCGCCTTATAATTTTTCATTATGGTGATATTTTTAGGATTTGAATAGTTATAGGTTTTAATGCTCGGAACAGTTTCGTCCTCAATCTTCTTCTCGTTGTAAAGTGTTATATATCCAAGCTGTGGATTGTTATCTTCCACTATTCCATTTGCTACACTCTGATCCTTTAACTTAAGCGTAACGGATTTTATCCCCGTAACCATATCATTCTCTATAGCAAGAACAACATCCATTCCCTGCTTAATATGTTCTATTTTGGATTTTATATTTTCAACATAAACCTCTACATCCGAACTATAAACATATGTAACATCAACTTTCTTTCCCTCGCTGTGATAGGAAAATTTATCATCATCTAAGTCAACTTTTGTATAGTCTATATCATATATCTTTGAAATATTTAAAGTCTGGTTTGTAGTGTCAATATTATTAACTTTTGCAACTAAATAATTTGTGTCTGCTGTAGTAGATAATACTTTTACATATACTACCTTACCTTCCATTGTTACAGTATATTCTATACGATCGCCTTTCTCTAAAACATCACTTTTTCCAAGCCATCCGTTCTTGTAAACAATTAAATCTATATTTTCCTTTGCCTCTATTCTTCCGCTCTGCTCATTTCGATAATCGGTAGATTGACCTGTGAAAATTTGGGTCTTAACCTGATGTAAACTTCCACCGCTATTTCTAATATTGTATGT
This sequence comes from Clostridiaceae bacterium, assembly GCA_012519925.1. GTDB lineage: Bacteria > Bacillota > Clostridia > Acetivibrionales > Acetivibrionaceae > Acetivibrio. Next base: position 2,211 of record JAAYPF010000189.1, on the reverse strand, counting down.
GCTTTCCGTCTTACTTTGCCCATCAATGAAGCTTACTGATGGCTCAATACTTTCAATAGTACCCAATTTTCTTTCATAGCCCCTTAGTGGTAAAATAACAGGAAGAGCATTCTTAATAATCTGTGCCATCTGTTCTCGGGTCACATTGCCCCTAGGATTGAATCTTCCATTGCCTAAACCGTTCATTATATTATGCTTAAGTACTGCTTCAATATAAGGTATATTAAAAGGATCTGCCCCGACCCAATCACTATAGCTGTTAAAAATCTTCTGCTGACCGTATACTGGTTCCAATCCCAAAACCGATGCTATCCAGAAAGCCACATCTTGTCTCTGCGCAGTTGAATCCCTATAGAAATTCTCCTGCGTAAAGGCACTTTTATCCAATGCAAGGGCATCTGACAGGTCTTTAGCTGAAATAAGACCATCGGTAGCCGCAAGCTGCAAATACCCATCAGACCACATTGCGGGAGCATAGGTTTTCTTGTTATCTGCCATTCTTCCAATATCAATTGCTTCTGCAGCAACTTGAGCCTCTGCCTCTCTACCCACTGCGTTATATACCAAAGCCAAGGCTTGCTCCTTAGTGACAGAATTAGTTCGCCCAAAGGTTTGATTGCCGTAGCCCTTCATAATCTCAAGGGCACTGACTTCACATATAGCTTCCTTTGACCAAGCATTAGACTGCCTTATATCCCTATAGTCTATATTGTTTAAAATTGTATTTACTGTATTAATACCAGTGTATATATTCTCTGCTGCCTCTATTTTATATATTGAGGTCAAAACTGAAAAAGAAAGAAGCATGGTTATAGTTAATGCTATAGTTTTCTTTAAAAGATAAGTCTTTTTGTTCATAACATTATTACCTCTGTTTTGTTTATTTTTTAATCTCAACAAATTGAATTTAGTCTGTAATTCTATATCGGCTAATTTTTGAAGATGTTTTAATGATTATATGTTACAAATCAATTACACATATCAAGGTTATGTGATTCCAGATACATTACTTGTCCCCCATAGTATAATAGTGAATATTAAAGGCATATAATTATATTGCATTACACAATTATTTTATTATTCCTTAGCAAAATACTACTCTGTCACCAAAATTATATTTAGATAAAAATCAATTCCTCTATTATTTTCTTTGCTTATCTTATTTGCTATAGGCATAATTAATATAAATTCCAGAAAAATCATACCAATTATCATAGATAAAAGAATTTTGTTTCTTAAGAGCTATCATATTTTTTACAGCCACATAAACAACCCTACCACCGATAAATTCGAAAACAGGCAATAATAATTTGAATATAAGCTTTACAAAGTATGAAATACTATAGAACAATGCAAACACTATTAAAACCCCGCCAATAAGTGCTTCTAATGCACTCTCACCACCTATTTCCCCAATTACTGGTCCTAGACGGTGCGAAATCATTATTGAAGTTTTATCCTTTGATAGTTTTTGAAAACAACTGAAAACATCCAATTCAGCCATTGGATCTAGAGCTACGGTAGGTTCATCAAGTATTACAATTTCAGCATCATTATCAATCTTTTCAATACTGCCAAAACATATATTTTCACGCAAATTATAAAAGTATTGTAAAAAATCTTGAAACACAGAAGAACAGAAGGAAACGATGATATCTAAATTATTACTACCAAGCAACATGTCTATTACGGAGCTTTCAACTCAAATGGTATACCAAAAACCACCCTATATACATGGTGAACAAAAGCTTTAAAAAAGGGCAACTCAAAAAATAAGGAAATAAGCAAAAGTACAACTTCTTGTAAAGAGTTTTATATCGTTATGGAAACCTATACTTTGTCAGAATATGATTTAACCAAGTATTGCCGGAAGAATGGTCTCTATGTGGATGAAGCTAAAAAACGGCGTTCGGACATAGAATCTTCTTTAGGAAAAGAGCTTAACGCTTTCATCATCAAACATATATAAGTACATGTCATCTAAACTAGGTTTAACCATCTTTGCTTCAAAATCTTGTGGTTTTTGGTCGACAACAATCCTAATACAAACACCGTCCTTTTCACTTGCAATATTGCTAACTTTGTACCTGAATCCGTGAATATTTTATCATAGAAGTACTCACAATTCCAGCGAAATGAGGTATAATAAGGCTATAATACCATAAGAAAAATATTCACCAACGAGGTGCAGAATGAAATTTAAAATTAGAT
>JAAYPF010000188.1 GCA_012519925.1 Clostridiaceae bacterium | reverse complement strand
TTTTACAATACAGAAAACCTTATCGAGGCTATAGATAATTCCGTTGACGGCACTACTGTGGCTTTTGCTCTTAGAGCATTAGCTGGCATCATAAACTTCTAATATTTGTATTTGCTGGATGACTTTAGTACTTAGTCATCCTTTCTTTTCCGCCAAAGTGGTTGGAATGCACCTTCCGTCAGTAACTTTGGCAATAACCGCCATTCTATGCCGGCACTAACACTATATTATCTGGGTCTGCCAAAAGCTTGTTAAAATCATATTTACTTGTATTATTGAACTCTTGTTTTGATATTCTGTTTAGAATAGGGTCAACGTTTTGAAGATTAGCCTTTTTTAATGATTCGTACTTTTCTAGAACATCATTCTTCGTGGATTCCAGAACGCAATCAAATCTGCGTAAAACTGAAATTGGAAGTACCACATCACCGTATTGTTCTTTCTTATAAGGACCACGAAGCAGTTCTGCTATTGTCCATATAAAGTTTACTTTATCTTGAAAGTTATTCATTTGTTTGTCACTCCGCATCTTGTTATATTTAGTCAAAATATACAACTCATATACACTATATATTATAACAAATAACACTATTCGACAAGGTTCACAAAAAAACAGTTAACAAACTTTTCATAGACTTTCCTAGCATATTTGTTATATAGAGGCATTTCTTATCTATTCTAGGCATCTTAAAAAAGCTATGAAATACCAAGTTTTAAATTCATTAATCAAGCTTGCACAAATCCCACAGTATGATAAAATGTCAATAACTTTTAATTGGCAGAAATGGGGGTCTATAGATGTCGTACAAAGTCACAATCTCAGGTGGGACTGTATTAGAAAAATGTATACAACACGTAGCGTTCAATGTAGATACAGATAACGATAGACAAACACCAAGAAAATTCGCTAACAATTACAGGGCAGATTGATACCGAAGAGGGCACTGCAGTGCTTTATAAATGGGCATTAATATCTGGAGCAAATCCTGACTGTTATAAAGAAGTCACCGTCGAACAATATCAAAAGAATTTATTGGTGAGAAAAGTCAGTTTTAACAAAGCATTTGTGATAGATTATTCGGAAAACTATTCTAATTATGCAGGAGCTGGAACGTTTACACTTTATATAAGACAATTATTTACCAAAGAAATCGAAGTAACGAGCCAAGAGACTAATCCTGCAAGTAATGCGGTATCGGAAGTTACTAATACAATCGAGAAACCAGTTGAAACAGTTCAACAAAATGTAGCATTACTAAGTCCATCTTTAAACTTAACGAAAAAGGGTACAAATATTACTGATAAGCTTGCCAAAATGAAAGAAATGCAAGATAATGGTATTATAAGCTCTCCATTAACGGCAGTAAAGTATGGAGAACAGTTTACGAAAAAAGATGGTAAAAAAGTTCTTAAACCCAATGTTACATATACAACGCCAGAGGGATACACATACAAAACCGATAATTTAGGACGTATAGTAAGTGCTGAAGGCACACTGGAATTAGGCGATGGGAAAAGAAAACCCTATGCACAAAAGACAGTCGGTCGTGATGATAGAAAAAAAGATGACGATGGGGGACACTTAATTGCTAGTATATTCAAGGGCTCTGGCGATTTTGATAATTTAGTGCCCATGAATGGAAACTTAAACAAAGGCAAGTGGAAAACATTAGAAAACTCATGGTCAAAAGCTTTAAAAGCAAAACCGCCCAAAGAAGTTAAAGTCAAAGTTACACCTATTTATGAAGGAAATTCCCAACGCCCTGCACGTTTTGTAGTAAGTCATCAAATTGGTAAATCAAAACCCAAAATAGCATTTTTTGAAAATAAACCAGGAGGTAAATGACAATGGAAGAAAGATTGAATACAATATATGGAAAAATTGCGAACAAATTAAATGACATCATTCCAGAACAATGGGATAAAATTTATATGTATGGTGAAGTATCAGAAGATGTTAGAGAAACATTCTTTTATTATTTCACACCAAGCAAGGACGAACCTGTATATAGTCATTATATTCCTAATGTATTTAACATAAATGAAATGGAATATTATAAATCCTTGGAACAATTATTAGATTTACTAAAAGAATTATGGTTGGAATTTAAAAATAACGACCAAGAAGCATGGACGAATTTAACATTTGTATTAGAAAGTACAGGAAAATTCAAGGTTGATTATGATTATACAGACTTATCTGAAGCAGACCCAAATGAATGGCAAATATTATGGGAATATAAGTATTTGGGTGCTATGCCCGAAGATGACGACGACAAGCTGATTGTTGAGGAGTATTTAAAAACTTTGCAGTCTTAATGGAGATAGAATGGAAGAAAGCTTAAATCAAATTTACAATAAAATCGCAAATACTTTAAACGAAACCATACCTGAACAATGGGACAAGGTTCTTCTATATGGAGAAATTAACGAAGATATGCAGACGGCGTTCTTTAATTACTATCCCAAAGGCAGTAATGAATCGGTATATGGTCATGATATTACAGAATTGTTTGAGATAACAGAAGACAAATTCAATAATCAATGGGATAAAATAGTGGCTAATTTTGAAGAACTTTGGAATGAGTTTAAAAATAATGGTCAGGAAGTATGGACTAATCTGACGTTCATACTAGAAAACACAGGAAAATTTAAAATTGATTATGATTATACCGACCTTTTGGAAGCGAGCCCATCTGAAGGACATTTAATTTGGGATTATAAGTATTTAGGTATTATGCCGATAGATGAGGATGATAAGTTGATTGTTGAGGAATATATAAAGAAAAATCATGACAAGGTTATATGAGTGCTATTATAAAAATCATATACAAAAAAATATATACATCCGAGTTTGGAAACCAGAATTTAACTGTTACTATAAATAAAAATACATTTGATTGATTTTTTTCAAAGGTATGTGATATAATATGGACAAGATTAGAAAATAGATAGTTAGCTAAAATTTATCTATTCTCTTTTTTTATGCTAAATTACAATCACCCTGTATTTTTACAATGCAGGGTGATTGTAATTAAATAAGCTGTATGTGGCAACTGCACCTTGCGGTTGGATTGCTTAATAGACATTATATCAAAATAGTATCCATGTCATAATAATCTTTTCGTTTTGTGCAATCAAATGATTATGACCACACATCATCCATTAACTTCTGTACCCGATTTTTTTCTGCTTTGGGTTTCTTCATTGTCAATTTCTATTCTTAATGCATCCATTTCTTTTGCCCCTTCAGGGACTAACTCTTTAGGTAAATTAATCATTATTTTTATTTTCTTGCTCAACAACTGCATAATTGCCTTGAATTTTAAAAACTCGAATGTATTTTTCCATTTTGTCAGTCGACAACTTAATTGGTCAGCAACAACTAAATTACCCTCAAACCCCATTGAATTCAATAGGGTTTGAGGGCTTTAATAATAATTGTTGTAACTAAGGAATCCAATATTTAGGTTCTAGTAAGTCTTTCAAATTTATTGTAAGGGATAATTCTTTTAAACTTAAGTATTACTTTTTCAAACAATACTTAAAAGAGTAATACTCCGAATAATCAAAATCACATCCTAACACATCATCACAAATACCTTTTATTTCTCTGCTTGTGCTGGGACCGTTTCTCCTGTTGAGCACTTGGGGATTTTTATCAATTGCTCCTATTAGCTCTATTAGGTCATTGTCACTTAACTTATTCAAATAGGGTCTGAGTAACTCATATCTTCTATCAGCTTCATCATAGTCATAGCTACACCCATAATAAAATGCCAGAAGACTGATAACTTCCTCTTTCTTTCCAAATTCATCTGAAATTTCTAATAGATTATCTATCTCACTCTTGTAAATTTTTACTTCCGATTGGCAAATCTTTTCCCTAATTTTCTGGATATGTTCACTTATATCAGAGCTTAGAAACCATGCGTAACAGAATAATTTAATATCATTTTCCGATTCAGCAGTTATTAATACCTTGGCATTGTCTTCAAGTAGAACAAAAACATTGGGTTCATCCTTTAACAACCCTATCAAAAATTGAGTTGGGATGCCTGGAGTAATGGAACTGTAGTAGGCTTTTTCATTTCGTATCAATTCTTTATACTCACTTTTTCTTCGTGCAAACAATAATTTTAAGCTCCTAAAATTTATGACTCTATTATCATCGCAGTTTACATCTACTGATTTAAAAACAAACTTCCAAAGGCTTCTAAATAAGCTGTTTTCAACTTCAGGAATAAGGTTCCTCAGATACTTAGCATATAAATATCTTCTTAAAGCATCATCATCTACCAAGATGTCTTTTTTACTTGCCAAGTCTTCAACGAATTCATTGATAATTTTCTTTGAAAGTATAGGGGGTTTTGTTAAAATACCGTCCAAAATATTTATTATGTGAGCTTTTGCAGTTTCTTTATTTGGGTTATAAAGAACATAATTTTGGTCTAATATTGGATGGGCACATAAGTTGCGATGCTTTTGTAAGTTAATAATATTCTGGTAGTCAGATGCTTCTAAAAGTTTTGTTCTACTTTTAATGGAATCAACTAAAAACTTTTCCCAATCTGGAGAGGTTGGAGAGTTAGTCTGCAACTCTCCTATTTCTTTTAATATTGATTTAGATGTATTATCATCATAAAGTTCAATTAATTCTTTAAGCTTATATACCAAATCGCACACCACTACTGTATAAAGCATAACTAAAGCTGAGCGGTAGCTACCAGCAAAATAACAATGTAAGACTTCGTTAAAGTAATCTTTTGTTTTTGTATCATATATTTTTTCAACTGCATCCTCCATAGAAAAATCACCCATCAAAAATCCTCCTCACTGTATGTAAAATCTATCCCTAATAAATATGGGCTTTATCAAATCTCTTTAAGTTACCAAAAGAATACGTTTTTTACCCTTAATTTCATATTATACATTGTATAACATACGATTAAATTAAACAATTTCAATTTTCATATCAAAACCTTTTAAAATATTAAAAGGAAGTGTCTTTCCCGTCTGAATAATATTGGATTTAAAATAATCGGAATAAAATAATTGAGAAGAAAAAGTAATCACTCTGCACTGACATACAGAGTGATTGCAATTAAATAAGCTGTTTGTGGCAACCGCACTTTGAAGTTCAATTGCCTATCCTGCATAGCGACATGCAGAGTGATTATAATTAATTAATCTCTTAGTAGACATTATATCACAATAGTTTCCATGTCGCAATATTCTTTCCATTCCTTAATTCTTTCTGATATATATCTCCACTCTATGGATGTATGTATTTTATTGATAAAATTGTGGAACCAATATAATAATCCGAATTAAAACTCGAATGTATTTTTAAATTCATTTCTTAATTGTGAATTAAATTTTTATTTAACTTCACCCATAAATCCCACTATGTTTTTACATTTTCCCAGTCGATAACTTAATTCGTCAACAACATATACAACTTAATCACCATTACTCCCTACTCAACAGTAACACTTTTGGCCAAATTCCTTGGTTTATCAACATCGCAGCCTTTCTGTATAGCCATATAGTATGCAAAAAGTTGAAGTGGAGTAACTGCTGCAATAGGGGCAACTAGTGAATCCACATCAGGAATTGTAACTACTACATCCGCTGCCTTCGCTACCTGTTGATTGCTTTCCTTCGCAATGGCCAGAACAGTTGCACCCCTTGCCTTGACTTCTCTGATATTACTGATCATCTTATCCATCAAACTGTCTTGTGTCATTGGACATATGACTAAAGTTCCTTCTTCTATAAGCGCAATAGTTCCGTGTTTCAATTCCCCGCCAGCATATGCTTCAGAATGTATATATGAAATCTCCTTAAGTTTGAGTGAACCTTCCATAGAAAGTGCATAATCAAAGCCTCTTCCTATAAAGAATATGCTTTTTGCATTGTAATGTTCCGATGCAAACTTCTGAATTACTTCTTTATTTTCAAGTATTTTTTCTATAGCTTTAGGAATATTTATAAGTTCTTCTATAATCCTTTTATAAAACACTTCCTCCACCTGACCTTTTTTCATTGCAAAGTCAAGAGCAATAAGGTATAGAGCTAGAAGCTGTGTATTATAAGCCTTTGTCGATGCAACCGCTATTTCAGGACCTGCCCAAGTGTATAGTACATCATCGGAATCTCTAGCTATGGAGCTTCCCACAACATTTACAATGGACAATACCCGGGCACCTTTTTTCTTCGCTTCCCTTAGGGCAAACAAAGTATCTAGTGTCTCCCCCGATTGACTTATAATTATGACAAGGTTTTTGTCATTTATAAGTGGATCTCTATAACGAAATTCCGATGCAACATCTACTTCAACGGGAATCCTTGCCAACTTTTCAAGCAAGTATTTACCTACAACACCCGCATGATAAGCTGTACCACATGCAACAATAAATATCTTTTCAATCTTCTCTAAATCGTCGGAAGTTATGTTGATATTATCAAGAGATATTTTGCTGTCCTTAATCCTAGGATTTATAGTATCTCGAATAACCTTTGGCTCTTCAAATATTTCCTTCATCATAAAATGTTCGTAACCGGATTTTTCTGCGGAATTTACATCCCAGTTTACTTTAAATACCTCTTTCTTAACTTCTACCCCGTGGTTGTTAAACACTGTTACATTATCACTGCTAAGCACAACTATCTCTTTATCCTCAAGAATGTATACATCTCTAGTATATTCCAAAATCGCAGGTATATCCGATGCTATAAAGTTCTCCTTTTCCCCAAGACCTACAACTAATGGGCTATCCTTCCTTGCTGCCACAAACTTATCACAACAGTCACTGCATATTACTCCTAATGCATAGGACCCCTCAACCTCGTTAATTGAATTAATTACTGCTTCAACTATATTTCCTCTGTAATGGTGCTCAATCAAATGTGCAAAAACTTCTGTGTCGGTATCGGATACAAATTGGTATCCCTTTGCTTGAAGCGATTCTTTTAATTCAATGTAATTTTCGATAATACCATTATGCACAACAGCAATTTTACCAGAATTACTTACATGAGGGTGAGAGTTTAAATCATTTGGCTCCCCATGAGTAGCCCATCTAGTATGTCCTATACCTATAGATCCCTTCGGTATATCTTCATTAACTTTATCTTCTAAAATAGCTAGCCTTCCTTTGCTTTTAACCACCTTAATTTTATTATTCTCAAAAATTGCAACACCTGCAGAGTCATAACCCCTATATTCGAGTTTTTTTAAGCCGTTTATTAATATGGGGGCAGCCATACTACTACCTATATATCCAACTATTCCACACATTTTAATCACTCCATAATATTATTTAATACCTACCTTACAAACACAAACTTTCATAAGAATAATCCTTACAAGGATATAAAATTCCAAGACATCTTTTGATTATACGGTGCTTTAAAAAGATATAACTTCTCTGTTTTTGATAATAAAAACAAAAGTTCTATGCTTCGCAGCCTAGGTTGCATAGGCGAGTAGTGTAGGGTAGCAAAACGACCAGCCTTAAGCACCCTCCTTAAATCTAGAAAGAGGAATCCCCTTTCTAAACCCTAGTATAAAATTTTACAAAAATAGGATTTCGCAAATTCCTATACTTAAATAAACATACATTTGGAATCTAAAAACTATGCAACATTTTCTTAAACGCTACAATGCATAATATGATTTTAAAGCTTGTTGAATTGTTTTATTTGAACAGGATTGACCACATTGATCCAATTTTTTCACTTCAGTTACCTGAAGCTTTTGTAGGGATCATTTCGATCGTGGCAAACCGGAAGGTTTCCGCCGAACATTTCGATAACTCATCGGATGAGGATTTCCGATGACCTCCTTCTCCTCGTCAACGTATATAAAATACGTCCTGGCGCTCTTTTTACGTCATGTAAAACAAACAATATATACCCCCTTTATTTTGCTTTTACAATGACTATTATCATCCTGTAATTTTTCACTCACAAAACCAATTATTCTATAAAACTTAAACCATCACAAATTGCTAGAAAGGAATATATCCTTTAGCACTAAATACCTCACGGGAAGCTAAAGTCAAAGTAGTTGATTCCGCTGTGGCAAGCAGCGGAACAATACCTATTAATTTGTGACGTATTTTGACTCATAGTTCTATAGATTAATTGAGTCTTTCTTCTATAACCTTTGCAAGCTCGATTGCTCTAGAAGTAATATATTCCTGATTCTTTCCCTCAATCATAACTCTGACAAGTGGCTCAGTACCTGAAGGTCTGATCAATACTCTACCTTCACCTTTAAATTCGTCTTCAAGCTCTTTACACATCTTGCATACTAAAGCATCCTCTAGGTACTTATTCTTATTCTCGTTCTTAATCTTCGCATTTTTTAATACCTGTGGAAGAACCTGCATAACAGAAGCGAGTTCCGATAATTTTTTACCCGTGGACTTTAATACATGAAGAAGCTGCACGCCAGTCAAAAGACCGTCCCCAGTGGTATTGTGCTCTAAAAATATAATGTGTCCTGACTGTTCACCGCCAAGTACATAGCCGTTTTCTAGCATGTTTTCTAAAACATATCTGTCCCCTACTTTAGTCTTTTCTATATTAAGACCTTTTTCTTTTGCCATAATATCAAAGCCAAGATTACTCATAACAGTAACAACCACAGTGTTTTTTGCCAACTTGCCTTCCTTTTTGAGCTCAAGTCCTATAATAGACATAATCTGGTCACCATCAATTAATTTACCAGTTTCGTCTACGGCAAGTACTCTATCCGCATCACCATCAAAAGCAAGACCTATATCGGCTCCTCTTTCCACAACGAATTTTTGAAGTTGTTCAATATGGGTAGACCCGCAATTACAGTTTATATTTACTCCATTAGGATCATTATTTATTACATATACTTCCGCACCAAGATCAAGTAGAGCTATCGGAGCTGCTTGGTAAGCTGCACCATTTGCACAGTCAATAGCAACCTTTATTCCTTTGATATCTCCTTTTATAGATTTCTTTACAAACTCAACATAATCATCTAAATGCGTTTCTACTTCGCTTTTCTTCCCTACATTACCTCCTGTGGGTAATTCAATTTGTTCTGCATTATCTAAAATTATCGCTTCAATCCTGTCCTCTAAAGCATCGTACAGCTTATAACCTTTGCTGTTAAAGAACTTAATTCCGTTGAATTCAGCCGGGTTATGCGATGCAGAAATAACAACACCAGCATCTGCATTATACAACCTTGTAAGATGTGCTACTGCAGGTGTCGGTATTATCCCTAGAGATATAACTTCCGCACCTACGGAGCATAAACCTGCTGTAAGGGCAGCCTCCAACATATCTCCCGATATTCTTGTGTCCCTACCAACTAAAATCTTAGGAGTGTGTTTTGTCTCGGAAGTCAAAACATATGCACCTGCTTGCCCTAATTTATATGCCAATTCTCCAGTTAACTCTTGGTTTGCAATTCCCCTTACTCCATCTGTACCAAATAAACGACCCAAAATTCTCATCCCTTCTAAAATTAATTCAATTACTGTCACAAACACCATTAAGATGCTTTTAATACATCACAAGTCAATATTTTGCCAATCAAATCCAGTAAAATATGATGCTTATCTATTACCTGATTTTCAATTATCTCAACTAAGATATGTTCATGTATGTTATGTTTCATTATAAACTAAACATATTAAATTAAACAAGTACCTATAAATCAATTTTGAATTAAAGTTTATTTCTGCTATATAATACCATTATAATGGATGGTATTTTTTAATTATTTGTTCTGCCACTCTTATGCCATCAACGGCTGCACTTACTATTCCACCAGCGTAGCCTGCACCTTCACCGGTAGGGTAAAGCCCCCTTGCCTTTGAAGCTTCAAGATTCTCCATTCTTAGAATTCGAACAGGTGAAGAAGTTCTTGTTTCAACCCCCGTAAGCAGAGCATCTTTAATTCCAAAACCTTTTAACCTGTCATCAAAATATTTGATTGACTCTTTCATAGGTGCTGTAACAAAATCGGGAAGACATAGATTTATATCCGCAAGACTTGTCTGCCCTGTGTAACTTGGTTTTACCGTGCCAACCTTAACCGAAGCCCTTCCCAAAACAAAATCTTCAAGCCTTTGAACTGGTGCTGAACCATTACTTCCACCAATTTTGTAAGCCATTTTCTCCCATATCCTTTGAAATTCGATACCTGCTAATGGATGACTACTTCCGTAGTCACTAGGTCCAACAGAAACAACAAGGGCACTGTTGGCATTTTGTCTATCTCGGGCATACTCACTCATACCATTTGTTACTATCATATGCATTTCAGATGCAGATGCTACTACAACTCCTCCAGGACACATACAAAAAGAATACACCGTTCTGTCCTTGGCTTTGTAAAACAGCTGATAATCCGCCGCTCCAAGCCGAGGATGTGCCGAAGCTTCGCCGTATTGGGCTTGATTGATAAGTTGTTGAGGATGCTCTATTCTCACACCAATTGAAAAAGGTTTTGGTATAAATTCCAGTCCGCTTTCAAACAGACTGCTAAAAGTATCCCTTGCACTATGCCCTGTCGCAAGAATTACAACCTCAGCATCTATAGCATCACTATCATTGACAACCACACCGATAGTCTTACCATCTTTAATACGTACAGAAGTGACTTTTGAATTAAATCTAACTTCTCCACCTAATTGAATTATCCTTTTTCTTATGTTCACAACTACTTTCTTGAGCACGTCAGTACCAATATGGGGCTTTGCTTTATATAAGATCTCCTCTGGTGCACCATGAGTGTAAAATTCTTCAATTACCTTTGTGCATCTTCGGTCGTTAATCCTTGTAGTAAGTTTTCCATCGGAAAAAGTTCCAGCTCCCCCTTCTCCAAACTGTACATTTGTTTCAGTGTTAAGTGCTTCTCCCGACCAGTAGTTGTTCACTATTTCAGTTCTTTTTTCTACACATTCACCCCGTTCTAAGACTAAGGGCTTGTAGCCGTTTTGCGAAAGTACTAGAGCAGCGAAAAGCCCAGCCGGTCCAGTACCTATAACCACAGGTCTTTGTCTAAGTTTTCTATCCCCATAGGTCAACTTATCTTCTATAGTATCCTCAATAATCCGAACATCATTATTATTTATTATTTTTGCCTTATCTGGTATTTCAACCATGACAGAATAAATAATTGCTATGTCCGGCTTTTTTCTGGCATCAATTGATTCTTTTACAATCCTGAAATCCTTAAACTCCCTAGCATCCATCCGCAACTTTTTTGAAACAACACTTTTCAGGGAATTTATATTATCGTATAAGGACAACTTAATATTGTGTATAATAAGCTTCATCTAAAACCCTCTGTTATTCTTCATTCTTATTAATTTCAATTTCCACCTCTACATCTTCTGATAGTTTAAGAGTACTTGGCAAAACAACCTTCAACATTCTTTTATAAGTACCTTCTCTTAACCCTCTTAAGTCAATTGACGGCTTTAGATTTGTCTCATCAATCTTATCTAGTTCTTCCATTGTACCCTTAACTTCAATCTCAATTTCGTCAGGCTTAATCTTATATGTCAGTGTGCCGTCAGATACTTCATTTTCAAGCAAAATATTTTCAGCTCTTATTTTGTAGGTTTTTACCGAAAGAGGTACTATTTCTACTCTAACCGATACGGATTTCTGTGAGTTTATAAGATTTATACCCTCTGGCAAAATTACATCGGTAACTTTTGTAATACTCGCATTAAAGTTTTCAATATCTATGGTCTCAGTTTTCAAATTATCTATTGAATCAACTAAACTAGGATTCCCTGATATCAACACTTTGTCCGGTGATACCTTGTGTATACCATCAACATAGTCTTTTGCCGGCTTTCCTTTGACAACCGGTATTACTGGAACTTCCTTAGCAATCTCAATTTTAGCTTCCACACTATATTTATTATCAAACTCCAACATTTCATTTCCATCTTTGTCATAGACCTTACATATCAGCTTCATTGAAGTATCACTTTTTATATCTGTTATGTCTGCAAAAGCCTTTACTTGTGCAATAGTATTAATTACTGAATCGGTAGCTTCAATGGATATAGTCTTTGGAGATATACTAACTCCCACAACTTTATAATTCCCTTTTGTTTCACCTGTAGTCACAATTTCAACAGGATAAGGGTTTGCACCTATCTTTTCAAGTTTAATATTCACACCTCTTGGAGAAACACTTTCAAAGGAAACACCCGCAGGGATCTTATAAATCTCTACATACAAAAATCCTGTAGATACATCACTAACCTTCGACAAGTCTATAACGGCATCTATCTCAGAAGAATTAATGCGTTTTACCTTATCCTCCCTGCCTTTGAGACTGACGGTAACAGTCCTTGGAAAGTTGACATCTTTTATCACAATATCTTTACTCTTTAACATATCCTCATTCTCAACTCTCAAAGGAACGTTAAAATCACTCGAAATGATAGGGTTTGTGCTATCTAATACAAAAAACCATAGAAACACTGCAAACAATATGGATATGATTTTAACAGTCGAATCTCTCTTTAACAAATCATTCATTTCGTCTTCACCTTCCACAATCCCAACTTTTTATTGGGCACATGTTTTTCCAAAAGGTTCTTGCTTAGTGCTTTTCTAAGGGTATCCGAAGTGAGATTCCTAGTTAATCCACCATTTAAGGCAACAGAAATCTTACCAGATTCCTCCGAAGCAACTACAACTATAGCATCGGACACCTCACTAATTCCTAAAGCTGCTCTATGCCTTGTCCCAAGCTCTTTACTTAGGTTTGGATTTTCCGTCAAGGGTAGAAAACACGCAGCTGCCTTGATTTTATCCCCTCTAATTACTACTGCTCCATCATGAAGAGGCGTATTAGGAGTGAAAATATTTATCAAAAGCTCTGAGGTAACATTAGAATCTATCTGAATACCTGAATTTATTATATCCCCAATTCTTGTCTCTCTTTCAATGACAATTAATGCCCCAGTAAAGGTTTTTGACATTTCAACTATAGCGTTAATAATCTCTTCAATATTAGACTTCACCTTTATGGTATAGCTTTCGTCCTCAAAATTAAAGAAATTCTTAAATCTGCTTCTGCCAATTTGTTCAAGCCCTCTTCTGAGCTCGGGCTGAAATAGCATTACCAATGCTATAGGCAAGTATTGAATTATCATTCTAAGTATAAAGGCAATAGTCCTAAGACCTAAAATATCACTCAATTTAGAAGCAATCAATATAAATAAAATACCCTTTATTAATTGCCAAGCTCTTGTTTCCCTCACAAGCGTCGCTATTTTATATATGGCATAAGATACAATACTTATATCCACAATCGTTTTTACAAGGTCCCAAGGTCCTTTTATACTTAAATTGTCGGAGAGAAAATTAATGATTCCCCAAAAATTAATATTGTCAAAAAAATCCATCAAATAACCCCACGTTCTTAAAGTTAGGTATTTATTTATCATTATCCATTCAAAAAATTCATAACATTTTTTGAGTAACCAAATAACACTACTATATGTTGGAAGCTTAAAATCTTCCGTGATAAGCTTTATAATCTAATTGTTATTAAGCATCAATACAATTCATTATTTTAACACTAATACTTAATAACGTTAATAGAGTTTTGAATAATTTAATGAAATATTAATATTGCTATTATTTACAAAATATTACCAAGGTAAACATATTCAAGATGTTTAAGTGCTTCTTCTCTACATTTAACTAAGGTTTCCCTTGGAGTAGGCGGTATATGTGTCATTTTGTAATTTGGAAAATACCTCGATATATGTAAAGGTATTTTCGGCGAAAGAGAAGAAATCCACATGGACATATCAGAAATATCCCTTAATGCATCGTTAAGCGTTGGGATTACAAGGGTTGTAATTTCAACATGGCAGTGGTTATACACTAGCTCAACAGTCGCTTTCACATCATCAAGAGTACCTTTACATATATCAGAATAAAAAGCTGAGTTAAATGCTTTTACATCGATATTCATTGCATCAATATAAGGCAAAAGGTTAGTCATCGCTTTCTTTCCTATAAAACCGTTGGTGACAAGAACATTTGATAGTCCTTCCCTCTTTGCTAGTTTTGCTGTTTCATATACAAACTCGTACCATATAGAAGGTTCATTATAGGTATAGGCTATTCCAATATTACTCTCAAGCTCTTTTGCCTTTAAAACAAGGGCTTCCGGTGTTATATCCTGTGCCTCCGGTTGTTCATGAGCTATAGTCCAGTTTTGGCAAAACGAGCATTTGAGATTGCACCCAAAAGTACCCACCGATAATATATTCGAACCGGATCTGAAATTATACAAAGGTTTCTTCTCAATAGGGTCAAGGGCTATAGCTGTTATCTTTCCATAGTTAATAGAATAAAGATGTCCTTCTATATTTCTTCGAGCTCTGCAAGCTCCCAATTTTCCGTTATTAATCACACAATTATGAGGACAAAGATAACAATGCACCTTTAAATCCTCTCGTTTATCAAAATACATAGCTAGTTTTGAAGCTTCCATTTTATCTCCTGTAATCTTTCTTTGTGATATAATACTGCTAGAATAAAGGTTCCTCCGCCTCATATCATAATATTATACTCATTAGGATGATCCATGCCTTATGACCTCAAACCTCTCTAATGAATACTTCTCATTCTTGCCAATGCCAGCCTTTTGAAGAGCAATTCCTACCTGCTCATCAGGAGTATTTACCCCTTCGAGATTCGGTAATAGCAAGCCAGAACGGTTACCTTCTCTTACAATCACCCCATATTTTATCACATCCAAATCCTCTATGGATTTTATGGGTTCAGGCTTCATAAGCACATCTACAGAATATACAAGGCTTCCAAGTTCATTTTCCTTGACAGGGTAAAATCTCGGATCATCAGTACCACTACTGACTGCATTATAAATAATTTCTGTGGCTATATTTTCTTTTGTAGGTGCTATTGTTCCAATACATCCTCTAAGCTGTCCATCCTTCTTAATAGACACAAAAACTCCCGCTTTATCCTCCTTCATTTCTTTAGGAAGCTCATCGGGTACTTCAAGCAGCTTACCTTCTTTTACAAAATATTCAAGAGAGCGGCGAGCAAGTACAATATATTCATCCTCATTTTTACGGATATCTTCAAGTCTTTTCTCGAGTACTCTTCTATCCTTATCCTCACAGACAATATCAATTTTTGCTATACAGTAACCGACACCAAAAGGTGCCTCATAGGAATATACCTCAGGCTTTATTTCATATCCGTCCAAAGCTCCATACATAATAACGAAAGACCTGAGACCACATTGACCTGCATCTTCACAAAACTTGTCATCAATATCGAGGAGACTCTTTACATTGTTTTCTTTTATGCTTTTAACTACAAGTTCATCAAACTTCTTACCCTCCTCACAATATCCATAAGGACCATCATGGGCAAGCTTATGTGAAAGGTCACCGCTTGCAATAAATACAACCTCTTCATCTGAAGCTTCAATTGCCTTCTTTATGCACATTCCAAATCTATAGAGTTCTTCCATACTTATATATGATATTGATATGTGCACAAGCTTGAAATTGTTATATTCCTTCAAAACATAATATAACGGCACTAAAGCTCCCCAATCAAGCTCATTTTCCAAACCATATCTTGAAGCCGTTGCCTTGTCAATTCCTCCAGCTTGTATTCCTTCCTCGGCTGCATAGGAAATTATACTTTGAATAAGGCTTAAATTATTATCCATGCTCAAAGCAACATCTGATCTTCCAAATCTCTTAAAATTTCCTTTAAGTACTTTATCCTCTGAAATATAAATATAATCCTCAAAAGCAGGTGCATGAGGTGTTATTACTATAATAGTCGAAGGTTTTTTATTTTTAATTTCCATAGATGCCTTTTTTGCAGCATTAATAGTATTTATGGCACTAGCCTCTTCACCTTTGCCTACCTCTGGAACAATTATCGGCGGATGCGGAAAAATGTATGCCCCTGTGATTTTACCCATATACTCACATTCCTTTCCAAAATGCTGATAAAATTATCATGCCAACTGAAGTAATAAAGAATATAATTACTGTTATTAAGGCAATAACTCTTACGGTCTTACTTCTCATTGTATTTCTCACTTCCTTATTTATTTTCTTGGTATCGTGTTAATTTATACATTTCTACATTGTATATTCTATAACAAAAAAGGTCTTTTGAAAAACTAAATTTTATTTTGCACTAAAAGAAGGAATTCTAAAAAAAATGTAGAAATATATAATATATAGGAATTACGATATTGTCTTCTATTTAATAATCTACATCTCTACCAAAAACACTAGTATGGAACGTTTCTCCCCTGTTGCATAGTAGTGTTTTTCTCATGTCGTAATACTTTTTATGTTTTATCCTTTACGAAAAAAGGCGAAATTCTACGATATACATAATACTTTTATGATAACCCTACACAAAGGACTAAAAAGGTCAAATTCATATAAAAAACGAAATGTACAGTAATTTTTTACTATGTTATAATAATATTGTACATTATACTCCCCTTTATATTTGGGTATAAGGAGATATAAATAGTGACTTATGAAACAGGGCAAAATTGTCGAAAGGCAATGACGCAAAGCTTAGGGTCTAAAGTTAAAACTTCGGTTTAAAGCTAAGATAGCCTAGCTGCCATTAAAAGTTCTGTTTATACTCTGAATATCAAATTCGAGGGAATAGGTCCTAAATATTTCCTTATACCGATTTTGTTTTGGGGTGTAATAAGTCAATGAATATAATGCATGTTTAATTTTCTTAGTATTAAAACCGGACCATAGGGTTCTTTTTTTATACCCTTATCATCTTATTGAAAGATACATACAGCGGCAAAGCCGCAAGAATTCAGAACCATAGAACTCAGAATTCAAAACACTCTGACAATATGTCTCTAGTAATTCACCAACTTATCCCAATGGAAACACAAGAAATATGATAAAATCGATATAATTTCTTTGAAGTAACAAAAACTTCGTTCGAAAGAAGCGTAAAAAATAAAAAGTCCGCTTTGTTGGGACTTTTTATTCCATAATATCATCTTTATTTTTTGCATTTACTGTTACTTGGACAAGTAGAACAACAATTACAGGAAGCTTTGTTTTTTGATTTCTTATATGTGTGATAACCAGCCATAGCAAATGCTCCAAA
>JAAYPF010000187.1 GCA_012519925.1 Clostridiaceae bacterium | reverse complement strand
TGTTGAAATTAGTTTTTAGTCAATTCCTATTTTACCACAGAAAGGACGATTCTTGTATTATTTTGTAGATCAAAATATTGTTTTTCAAGGTTCAGTTCACTTTCTGAAGTGGGAAACTTGAGTTATTAATTTTAACTTTCTATTATTCATATTTTTACTCCTTTACTCACCCGGTTAATTCCTAAAACATTAACTTTTCAAACCAACAAATGCCTCTTTGGTCCGCTTTTAGGGACAAACAAATTACTGACTACTACTTCTTAAAAGTCTTTAATCTACATACTCTTTTTCCCTATCTATAAAAATTGAAACACTAATCTTAAGTGGTATGATTGCTAACATATGTGTGTTGTCCGGCATAAGATGCCCTTCTATAATCTCAATTATATATGCATAAATAATTTAATATTTTTCTTTATGCTTTGTTTTTATCATAAAATTACCTTTCTTAATTTAACAACTCTATTTTAAAAGGAAGTATTTTCTCACCAAAAAGTCCCCTTTATTAACACTAAAAATAAAGCTTTGCTCATTTTCTGAAACAACAATATGACTAGTCAAAGTCTCATTATTTTCTGTTTCATATAAAGTGTTTCCTTCATTATCCACTATCTTTTCACATATCTTTCCTGACCCAAAATGGGGACTGGGCACAGCATAATACAACTTGGTCTTATCATTATTCCATACAAAGCCAATACCATGATACTCACCAATAACAGCTTTCTTGAGTGCATTAACAACTACTATACTTCAAGGGATGGATTCTTATATCCAAGAAGTGCAATTCTTGTACTATCAATCCATTCAAAACTAATAGTACCTGTATACATTACGTTTTCCAGGTCGATTTTTGAATGGTTACCGTCTTTATCCATCACAATGATAGAGTGGTAAATCTTGTCGTTTTCTCTGATTAATTTAGCTTCCAACTCACCATCTGGTGACTTTATACCTTCTTTAATTTGTGTGTAATTATTTCCTTCAGCATTAGTTTGAAATCGTGTTGGCATAGGAGATGCGTCTAAAACATCTGTAGTTTTATTAAGTTCTCCTTCTAACCTATCCTTCACATTGTCTAGATCATTAACAACCTCATTAAGCTTACCCTCTTTATCACCGAAATCATTGCATGAAGCCACTAATAAAGCCAACAAAATACACAATACTCCTATAAGCGTATAACTTTTCACAATATTACCCCCCCTCATTTTGCTTTCATTCCATTCTTCATATTGGTAATAATATCATCAAAACAAACTTTTTATTATTCCAGATTATTTCTTATTTTTAGTTGTCACTTCTTTCCTCTTATCTTTTTCTGTTACGCTGCTTTGCTAAAATCTTAGAAAGTTCCGAACCTTTCTCATCCTTCTTAGGACCATCCTTGACAGTATCTTTCTTTACTTTATCAGCACTGTCTTTCCTTACTTGGACATCAGGTTTTTGAACTTTTTCCTCAATCTTCTCAATTTTTGGCTCTATACCAACAAGCTTTCTTTCACTTTTAAATGGCTTTACCAACAAACCTGCTAAAGCTGCACTTGTGCCTGCTATCTTATTCATTACAGGTTCTAGCTTTTCAAAAGGTATATTGAGCCTTCTAAGTGCAATATCTAGCATAAGGAGAATTATTATCAAAATAAGTAGAATATTAGTCATATCGTTTATACCAACGGTTTGCTTAAGCTCTCCTTTAAACACCTCATCCCCATTGTTCAAAACCCTTCCGCCACCCTCTATTGCGAGCCTTTCCAACACATTATCTTCACTCTTGGCGATTTTATCATACTCCGGAGAGTAGGGAATTATTATACCGGAGCTTATATTCTTAACCGTTTCGCCATTGCTGTTTATGCTTACATTCGCAATATATACGCCCGTTTCATCTCCTGTGAAATTGCCGTTGTACACTCCGGGTGATAACGGTTCAAGGGTTATCTTCTCCTCTTTTCCCTCAGGACTTACCACTGTAGCCTCAACCGTTTCGTTTTCAAGCCTTTCATCAGGAGGTAAGGTAAGCTCTAAATTACCTTTGCCGTTTACAACTCCACCGGCAATGCTGTAGTCATCCTTAAACTTCTTTTGAAGCAACCAGGAAATAAGGTTCTTCCAAAACCTCGGTGACTGCTCCCACTGCATCCAGCTTGAAGTCCACCTCCCTTTTGCATCAGAGGTCCATGCGGCTGTTCTTCCAAGTCCATATTGCCAGGTAGCAAGCACAGGATCGTCTTCATCACTTGAAAATATTACTCTTGCTGTACTTTTTGCTGTCGTACCTACATAACCGTCTAAAGAAGGTATTGCATCTATTTCGCTAAGTATAGGAGAGTATGCTGTGAGCTTTGGTGTAAAAGTCCTGTTGTTTAAATACGACTTTCCTGCAAGAAAAGTCTCTTTTGCAAATATTTTAGGTATGTCGGTAAATTCATCGGTTGCATAAAACCTTCCGCCTCCACCATAGGCCAAAGCTTTAAGGAGTAAAGTATCTGCTCCACTTCCAACAGCAACCGTTGATAGAGTTATCCCATCTTGACGCATTTTATCTATCAACGCCTCATAACCAGTTTTCTCCGCTTGCCCATCCGTCAAAAGTATAATATGTTTTAATTTGGTATCGGCATCCTTCAGTGAAAGGTATGCCTCCTCCACCGCCGGCAATATGCTAGTTCCCCCACCGGCCCTTATTGTGCCTATACCATCTTGTATTGATTTAAGATTTTCGGCCTTTTTGGTCTTTACCACCCACTTAAAAGCGCCGTCAAAACCAATAACACCTATCATGTCATTACCTTTGAGCACTTCGCTAGAACGTATGGCTGCCTCCTTTGCCAGTTCCACCTTAGAAACTCCATATTGGCCCTCTGCCATACTTCCTGATTTATCTATTACCAATACCAAGCCTAAGTTAGGATCCTCTTCCTTTGTCTTAATATCCATATTAACAGGCAGAACCTTTTCAAGTACCGTCTTATAGTATCCTCCCGGCGCATAACTGTCATCTCCACCTGTTACCAAAAGGCCTTTTCCAAGGTGTCTTATACACACTTCGAGATTATCTAGAAATTTATCGCTTAACCTTTCGGCAGACACATTAGATATAATAAACCCATCATATTTCTGAATTTGCTCCATATCCAAAGGCACACTCTCCGGGCCTGTAATCTCAATGTTTGCATCATTTTCCATTATACTTGCAAGCTCGGTACCGCCCTCACCCTTATCATGAATTACCAAAATACGCGCTTTATCTTCAATATAACTGAAAGTGGACATTTTGTTGTTTTGGCTCAAGGTATCCTCACCAGCCTCAACCTCGGCGGAATAGGTCACAACCCCACCTTTTAAAGCTGTGTCTGAGAAAACAAAATTATTTTCACCTTGTTGAATATCTACACTTATCTCGTTTGCCAATTCTCTGTCCCTGTAGAGCTTCAATTTGCCTTGTGTCTTCACATTGCTGCTTATTTTTATTGATACTTCAAACTTATCATTAAGCCTTAATGTTTCGGGCACATCTATCTTTTTTATAAGAACTTCGTCTCCAACTTCGTTTTTTATAGGATAGACATCAAGGCTTATGCCCTGATTAGACAAAGCTTTAGTGGCTTTTTGTGCATCTCCTGCATTTTCCTCTCCATCACTTATCAGTACAATTCTTTTTCTATCTTCTGCCGGAATCAGTGATGCAGCATTCTTTAAAGCCTGTTCTATATCGGTAAACCTGCCGTTTATTTTTGTCTGAATTGAATTAAAATTTGCATTTTCCGAAGGTGCGACTTCCACCGCTGTATTAGTCCCAAAGTTAACTACTGCAACCTTGTCGGAATTCTTTTTACTCTTTATAGCCTCTTTAATAAAACCCTCTGCCGCCTCTTTTGAGTCTAAGGCACTGTCCGAACTATCCACCACAAAAACAGTTGTGGTGTTATCAGATACCTTCTTTAGCCCAAACCCTGCAATACCTAATACAAGCAATATGGCAACAGTAATCCTCAAAGCAATAATCATGCGCCTTCTCCCCACTGTCAGCCGGGCGAGGCGTTTAGCTCTGAAAAGTATAAATGCAATAAATATAGGTATTAATATTAAAAAAAGAGGATAATTAAATCTAAACACCATTTGTATAAACCCACCATTCTATTAGTAAAACTATTGCTATCAGCCACAATAATAACGGCTGAATATTCATCCCCGTATTTACAGGCTTTTGACTGCCTTCTTCCGGAGCCTTTGTATTGTCATTCTCCAAGTCTTCGCCTTGTAAAAGGTTAGATTCGCTCTGTGAAGGTACATTTACCGTAAAATAAAATTGCTGCTCACCTTCATCGCTTTTCTGTCTTAAAGTATACAAGCCAGGTTCATCAGTTTTGTCAAAGGCTTTT
This sequence comes from Clostridiaceae bacterium, assembly GCA_012519925.1. Lineage (GTDB taxonomy): Bacteria > Bacillota > Clostridia > Acetivibrionales > Acetivibrionaceae > Acetivibrio. The sequence continues at coordinate 21,255 of JAAYPF010000187.1, read as the reverse complement.
ACCGGAAAGGGAGGTGCAATCTGTATCTTTTCTCCTGAAGGAGTTTCGATAAAAGCTTCCCTTGCCTTAGGATCTATGTTGAACTCGATTCCTTCACCGGAATAGACGTTTTGAGCATTATTTATTGATTCCGGCAGCAGCCAGTCTAAAGAATTTGCCATAAGAATTGGAAATGCAGGCGTAAGGGGAATATCGGTATTATGGATATCAAAGCCGAATACCATTACCCTCCTGTTATTATATATCCCGCTAAAAGCAGCACAACCGCCATTGACCTCTAAAATTTCCCTACCCCAGGATGGTACCTTAAGAGTCTTTGTTTTACCAATAGAAAAATCAAAACCCTCTACATACCGGAATATGCTGCCATCCATTTCTGTAATCTCGGGATACTCAACTGTCTCAATTATATCAAACATTTCGTTTTCATTAGGATTGAATACCATTATATTTCCGTCACCAGGTATTTTTTTAGGTAAAAATCCGTCAAAAATATACAGATCATAGCCTTTCCACTCATCACTACTTTCATATCCAGTCTTGTATAATTCAATTCCATTGTACAAGCCGGCAACCTTTTCAACAAAAACATTGCTTTCTGAGACGAGTAAGGCCTTATTTTTCTTAGTATTATTAACTGCATTCCACGCTCTGTTATCCATTGCCAAAGAATCATTAATATCAATTCTTGTCTCTAATAGAGATGCCTCAGGCAAAACTTCATTCCAATAGACATTTGCCGTTTCACCCTTTTTTATATCCACATTTTTTGCGTCAAAAACGTTTTTATCCACATACAAACTCACAGGTATTGTAACGTCCTTAGTGCTGTAGTTTGAAATTCTGCTAAGCACGGTAATGCCCTTTTCCGTTTTTGTGTGAGACATCATAGTAACTGCATAATTGTCTCCGTTATTTGAAATCTTTGAAAATTCAACATTTGCACCGGAAATATTTATTGCACTGTCCCCGAATACAACTACCCTTGATTCCGCATTCTGCTTTACTATTGACGATATCAAACTCTCCGCATCCTCTGTGTTAGAAGCACTGTTTGATGCTTTAAGCTTATTTAGTTTATCAAGAAGTCGTGCTCTGTCACTACTTAAATTTTCTTCAATATTTACACTCTTTCCTATGCTTATAAGAGTGACTGCCGTCCCCGGCTTTAAATTGCTTATTAATTTATTTGCTCTGCTTTTTGCCTCTTCAAATCTGCTTTCTCCCACATCGGTTGCTTTCATACTCAAAGAGGTATCTATAGCAACTATTACATGAGGTGTATCACTTCCAACGGCATTTAGAAAAGGTCTTGCCAGAGCAAAAACCAACAATAGCGCGGCAATTATCTGCAAAAGCATAAGAAGGTTCTTTTTTAACTTTTGCCAGGGTGCGTTTGCCTCTAAATCCTTTAGTACCTCTTCCCACAAAAAAAGGCTTGAAACGGTGTAATCTTTGTGCCTCTGCTTTAATAGGTACAGTATAATAATCATTGGAATAGTAATGAGCCCTAGAAATGCCCACGGTGAATAAAAGGTCATGACCCGTTCACCACCATTCTAACCATCTTTTCAGGAGGTAGGGAGCTCTCCATAAACATATAGTTTACTCCGCGTCCTTTGCATGTATCTTCTATATTGGTTATAAATCTCTTGTAAACCTTTTTGTAGGTCTTTACAAGAGCCGGTGAAGATGTTACATCTCTAAATTCACCCGACTCAATGTCAATAAGCCTTAAGCTCATGCCAATTTCCGGCTCAACCTCTTGGGGAGCTAGAATGTGGCAAATATAAACCTCTTGCTTTTTAAACTGAAGATAATTTATCATATCTAAAAGGTTTCCCTTTGTAAAAAAATCGGAAATCACTATTGAAATTCCTTTACCGCTCTTTAAATTATATTTTGAAACAGTATTGAATATATCGGTTGTTCCTTTGTATTCAAGGCTATCCATAAGATTTAGAATCTGACTGAAAGAGTTTTTCCCCCTTAAATCGGATTTAAATTTATCCACAACATCATTCATACAAACCAGTGAAACTCTGTCATAACTACAAAGGCTTATATAACTGAGAGCAGCAGCTAATCTTCTTGACGCAATACTTTTATTAGGTTCACCCCAATCCATTGATTTGCTGTTGTCCAAAAAAATGTGGATGGGAGCTTCCCTCTCTTCCATGAACAGTTTTATAAAGAGTTTTTCAAATCTTCCATAGGCATTCCAGTCAATCCTTTTAAAATCATCTCCTATTGAGTACTCCCTGTAATCAGAAAACTCTACAGAACTACCTTTAGCTCTTGACTTTCTGTTGCCGGAGGCACCGTCAGCAAGAGATATTTTAGTGGATATGACCAGCTGCTCAAGTTTTTTTAAAAAATCACTATCAAAAAGTTGGCTTTTCAACTTAGACTTCACCTTTCTATTTACTGTTTGTCAATATCGGCTATTATCTCACTTATAACCTTGTCTGTCGTAATACCCTCGGACATACCCTCGAAATTCAGGAAAAATCTATGCCTTAATGCCGGATAGGCAACATACTTTATATCCTCAAAAGCAACATTATATCTTCCTTCTAACACTGCACGAATTTTTGCCGTTGATACTATTGCCTGAGCTCCTCTAGGACTTGAGCCAAAACGCACATATTTTTTAGCCACTTCTGCACAATGTTCACTTGTTGGATGTGTTGCAAGTACCAATTTAATCGCATACTCCAACACAGGCTTAGCAATTGGAATCTCTCTTGTTATGTTTCTTATCGACAGTATTTCTTCCCCCGTTGCAACTCTTTCGAGTTCTGCATCCTCCTTAGAAGTTGTCATTGATACTATATCCACTAATTCACCTAAAGAAGGGAAAGGAACATTGAGCTTAAACAAAAACCTGTCCATTTGAGCTTCAGGAAGGGGGTATGTACCCTCCATCTCAATAGGGTTTTGAGTTGCGAGTACAAAAAAAGGCTGAGGCAGTGTGTAAGTTGTATTACCCACAGTAACTGTCTTCTCCTGCATTGCTTCTAAAAGAGCACTTTGAGTCTTTGGCGTTGCCCTGTTTATCTCATCTGCCAGTACAATATTACTAAATATCGGGCCTGACTGAAATTTAAAATTTCCACCCTTGTCATCGGACTTTGTAATAATATTAGTGCCCACGACATCGGCCGGCATCAAATCAGGGGTAAACTGAATCCTGGAAAACTGAAGATCCATAACTTTTCCTAAAGTTTTAACCAATCTAGTCTTCCCTAAGCCGGGAACGCCTTCTAGAAGAACGTTCCCTCCTGCAAATATTGAAATCAATACCTGACGTATAAGATCCTTCTGCCCAACCATGTGTTTTGCAACTTCCTTCTCTATCCTAGTTGCAGCATCTATAACATTCTTAATATCTTTCTCATTAACCTCCATTGCGACCTCCCTGTATACTCATAATAAACCTGTTCAACACCTTAAGTCTAATTGTTTACTGTCCTAATTAGCTTTATCGGTTAGTTTTACTCCAATGTAGTAAAATAGTCTCTTACCATATCCTTCATACCTGATGGAATTTGTGCCTCATTCAAGCCTGACATAGCTTCATCCTTATATTCACTATACACCTCACTATAAGGAACTTTGATGTTTTCACCAAAAGGAATACTCTTCACATCATTCCACTGACTTTGTCCGCTGTTATTCTTTGTCCCGCTAACTTGGGATGATTGTGAATCTCCCCCTAATCTATTGGGTGCATATATAGCTGCATGCTCCTCTTCCTTTCCACTCCCGGGTCTTTTTCCACCAAAGCCTGAAGACTCGCCTTCATTATAACCTGCATCATTATTTGTTGAACCATCACCAGCTCCTCCGCCTCCGCCCGGCATTTGTCCGCCCATTCCGCCTTGTCCACTTTGACCTTGTTGACTGCCCTGACTTCCTTGGCCTCCCTGACTTCCTTGACCACCTTGACTTCCTTGTTCATTTGAGCCACTCTCACTTGCCTGCCCACTTTGACCGCTCTGAGAAGACTGGCTATTACCTGTTTGATTACCTGACTGACCTCCAGAGCCGGCTTGTGCACCTTGTTGTGCACTCCCGTTTTGGCTGCTACTCTGTTGCCCACTGCTTTGGGATACATTCAGATTAATACCTGCCTGTTTTGATATGGCGTACTTTGAGCTGTTTAGCATTTCCATTAATTGGTCAATAGTCATATTCTCACTCTGCTGCAGTGTGCTTAAGTTTTGGGTACTGTTTTCAATAGATTTCGACAAATTGGTTGAAAGAGCTTGAAGGTTATTAGCAGCGGAGTTCATATCTCCTGATTTTAATGAATCAGACAGTGCAGTCAAATCCTCTTTTAGCTCATTGTCGGTAATTTCGCCTGCTGCTTCTTCTAACTGCTCAGCGAAATCTTTCAACTCTTCCTTATCTGCATTCTCTAATTTCTCTTTCATCTCCTCAATTGCTTTCTCAACTTTATCTGAATCCCCTTGTTTCAAAGCTTCGCCTAGATCCTTCGACAAAGTATTGTCAGAAAGCTTTTCGGATATCTTCTGCAGGTCTTCGCGTATTGTGCTGTTCTTCAATTTATCCAGTTCATGCCTTGCCTTAGACAAGGCTTTTAGTGCATCCTCTTCATTCTTAGAACTGTTTAAATCTTTTAGTAATTCATCCATTTCCTTGTTTATTTCCTCGAGTTTTTTATCTGATATGGCTGAGGATTTTTTAATTTCTTTGCTCTTTTTATCAAGCTTTTCTACCTGTTTTTTTGTTTCATTAATTATATTCTCATTAATTTCAGCTCTCTCTTTTGCAATTGTTGGAATAAGCGATGTTACAAAAACCACTAACAACAAAGCAGTTCCAATACATATCTTCAAGATTGGTACTCTTATGGAGTATAAAGTTCTAAAATCAGCCTTAGACAATGCTTTTAAAGCATCTTCCCTTTGCATTTGTATAATAGTCCCTTCTTCATTTTGAAGCTGATATGCAGTAATCAATCTTTCCTTCAAACCCAAAGAATCAGCTATCTGAATGGTCTTTATGGATTTAGGCCCTAAAAATATTGAAACCAACAGTGACAATAAAATAACACCTAAGTATATTCCTATAAGCTTTTCCTTAACAAAGGTAATGGGAAATAACAATGCTGCACTAGATAACAGGAGAGACAAAGCACCTGCAATAACAAAAGCATAGGTCCAACAAGTAAAAGCATTATTCAAATGAATTCTCCTCTTTAGAGGTCTAATTGCTTTAAATATATCTTTTATATCCATACTTTCACCTTCTTCTTATATCCCATTACTTCCCACCAGTAAAATGTTACCAGCTGTGAAATAAATGGAAATATTTTAGCTCAAATTCATTATTTCTATAATAAGTATCTCATGCCCTTTGAATATATTATAGCATTCTGATTATTTAACATGTTTTAATCTCCTTGCACTTAAAAATATCAGTAAAGCCGAGAATAAAACATCAAACCCCAAATTAATCATCCATGATTTTATAATTATCTTAGCAGCAAAATCCCCTTTTGAAAGGATTACTAATGCTCCAAAAACGGAACTATTCGAAGCTGTTTCTTCAATAACAGTGCCAAACCCAAAAAGCGGATTAGCAAATAAGAATGCCACAAGTTCATGATATTTAGGCTCAGTTCTAAATCCATCAAAAAAGAAGTAAAACAATGCCATAATAATATATGTGCCGAACGTCAAAAGTCCGATTGTTAAATAGCTCATAACTATTGATACTATCGTCTTTTTAAATATTGTTGAGTAAAATACACCCAAACTACCAAGCATCAAAGCAGTTATTATATAAAAGAAAAACAATAATATCAAATTAGAAATTTCAACACCACCGAACATAAAGACAATACCCATGATAGGCAGTGACGCAGTAATAAGCAGCAATATATTTGCTATGGATACAAATATTTTTCCTAAGACCACTTTATATGTTGAAAAACTAGTGCATAAAAGAAGATCTAAAGTCTGCCGTTCTCTTTCACTGCTTATTGCACCACCTGTCAAAATGGGAGTGATAAACAATAATAAAAGTAACTGAAAAAAGGCAAGAGTGTTAAAAGCATTTATTGCCACTCTCGGATTAAAACTTTGAAGACCATGAGTATACAATTGATCATTTGCTAAGAAATATAAATATATTACTAAAAGGAGAAATCCTAAATACAGTGATATCAACAAAGGAGCTCTCCAACCTCTCATTGTTGTTTTTAACTCTTTCTCAACTACAGGATTAATTTTCATTACCTTCTCCCCCTATCAAATGCATGAAAACAGATTCAATATTCCTATCAACTTCTGTAAAAGAAACTACAGGTATCTCATTTTTAATTGCTGTCTTCAAAATTTCTGCCATATTTTCATTTGTTCCGTGAAAATCCGCTTCTAAATAATCATTATGCACGTTAACCGTGCCAATAGAAGGCTGCTCCTTAAGTATTTTTACCGCACCTTCCAACTCACTCAATACTTTTACTCTTATTACTCTCTTTTGTGATGTCTTCTGCATTATTTCTTCGATTGTACCACTCACAACCATTTTACCCTTCTCGATTATGCCTATAGAAGTACACAACTCAGCAAGTTCCGGTAAAATATGCGAACTTATTATTATTGTCTTTCCTAAATCTTTAAGCTCCTTAAGAACTTCCTTCATTTCAACTCTAGCTTTCGGATCTAAACCCGATGCTGGTTCATCAAGTATAAGCAGTTCCGGATTGTGTATAAGGCTTCTTGCAAGACAAAGCCTTTGCTTCATACCTCTTGAAAGATTATCTACATAAAAATCCTTCTTTTCCGTAAGATTCACGAGCTCTAGTAATTCGTCTGTCAACTTAGCTCTCTGACTTTTTTCAATTCCATAAACACCGGCGTAAAAGTCCATGTATTCTGGCACTTTAAGGTCATCATAAACGCCAAAGAAATCTGGCATATAGCCTATTTTATTTTTATAGGATTCAGGATATTTCAATATATCCATTCCCGCAACAACTACCGAACCCGATGTAGGTTTTAAAAGTCCTGCTACAATTTTCATTGTAGTTGTCTTTCCAGCACCATTTGCCCCAACAAAACCATATATATGACCTTTACCAATTTCAAGCGAAAGGTTATCCACTGCTTTGAATTTTCCATAATTCTTGACAAGATTATTAATTATCAACATTGTTTTTCACCCCACTTATACTTATTTCCGGCATCCACAAAGATACCCTATTACCAAGGGATTCATCAATATTAACCCTTACTTTAAGCTTTATACTATTTTCGGCATCAATATAGTTCTTCGCTTCCTCTTTAGCCTCGAAAATATCCTCTATGCTCTCCCAATCAGACAGAACATTATTGTATATAAACAACTCATAACTAGCTCCATTAATCTCTTCTAAAGTTACTCCACCCTTATTATATTTTTCTTTCATATATTCAGGTATGGACGATGTCCAATCTATTGCAAATTTTTCGATAAGTGTGCCCCTCGGAAGATCAAATCTATAAAATGCCTCAGTGTCTGCATATGCTGTTATATCACTATATGAACCTCCATAATCTATACTTTCACCACCATCAAATATTGGGCTTATTACTCCTTTAGGTATATCAAATCTTTTAGCCGTATCAAAGATAAGATCTTCAAAAGCAAATACTACATTTGTATTATAGACCTTTGCTTTCTTTCCGTTCACCTTTATACCATAATCAACATTCTCAAAATTTAATGCAACAAAAATCACCTTAGTACTATCATTCTGTATAATGTTGCCACCATACCTATCCAATCTCTGTAAAGCACTTCTTTTCCTGTTCTGTTCCTTGGTCTCCTTAGTCCATTTATTATTCACTCCGCTATAAGGTATATATAGCGAATCTAAATACTCATAGAAGGTTTTCTTTATATTTCTATCATCGAATGAAAAAGATACTTTTTTCTCTTCATTTGGAAGTATATCTCCGATCTCCACAAAGTTTTCACCTATTATTATAAAGGAGTCTTCAAAAGCAAAACCTGTGTCATTTCTTATTACTGCTGAAAAACCATTGTCGTTTATACTCATATTTTTTATCAAAGTTCCCTCATAGCTTTGAGTTTGACTTGTATTCAAAATACAAGGTTCCCACATACTCATATTATATATTTCATGAGTCATAATATCATCCACATAAATTTTACTCTTTATTTGAGCGTTTTTATACTCTTCATCAGAATAGTTATAATTGTATCCATAATAGTGTTCGTTCTCTCTAATTATTTGAACCTGATGATTTTGCGGATACTCAAGAAGCATATTACCTGATCCATTGTTAAATATCCCGGCTGTGGTTTGTATTTCTGCAGTTTTGTTCTGAGAATTAAGGTTTATTATTGAATAATTATTCATAACAGCTGATGTGTATCTTGTTCTAAATCCAGCAGAATATATTATCCCTAGACATAACACAGAAAGTGCAGGAACAACAAGCCAAATGTAATCCCTTTTGTCCTTCATTTTCAGTAAAATATATAGTAGTGGACCAACTATTATTATATACAGCACAATAATTAACATTAATGTTTTATATGGTGGTGTTTGATCTTCTGGAACTTGACGTACTACCGAATCATAATCGTAATAGCTTGCACCAGTATTATATCCCCCACTATTATCTATCTGAACACTTTCATCAATAATTTTCTTCCACATTTCTCCAGCATATCCCCATTCAGAAATAGAACTCATTGTGGGATCGAACGCAATAAACAATATATTTCCATTAGATTTTTTATAGGACACAGCTAGAGGGTTAGTTTCATCTCCAATTAAAATCTCACCTACTCCTACATTTCCTGTCGACACGTCAACTGCTGCATCAGGTGCACTTCTGTGTGTAAATTTTTCAATAGCTTCGGTTATGGATTCTTTTTTACTTCCAAGTATCTCAAAAGGCTTTAACTGGTTGCTTAAACCCGAATAAACTTTCTTTGCATTTGTACCCCCAGCAATTATAATTGTGTTGCCTTCATCTACCCATTTTTCGAGTACTTGAATTTGTTTATCTGATAAAATCGAAGTGTCAAAATCTGCAATTACTATATAATTAAAGACTTTAAATGCCTCCAAATCATTTGGAAAAGTTTCTTTATTGAGTTGAATCATTTCAGCTGGGGCTTCAACCGTAGACCTCATTTCATCATACATTATTTGTTTTCCATACATCTGTTCATCCCCGAAATTTCTCTTAATTGTCAATCCATTCAAAACTCTAAGTTGATTGAATGAATCCCCTAACACCCCTATAACAGGAGTACCAGGTGACAAAACTTTTTTAAAAGAATGCTCTACATCTTTAATTACTTTTCCCTTACTCTCAATCCTAACTTGAGTTTTCCTATTAGCTGTGCTGATTGGTACATTCAAAGTCAAATTCTTAGTAGAACCCTCTGGTAACTCGAAGTTTATTGCATAAACTGTCTTGGTCCGATAACTTGTATCAATTATTACCTGTGCCTCCCCGGAGAAACCTTTTCCTTTATTCACAAGGGTTATATCAAAAGTTGCACTTGTTCCAACCTTTACCACATCTTCATAGCCAGCGGTAACAGCAACTTCGACACTGTTTTGATTTGGTGCTGCTAGGGTACTTGTTGGAAATTGTAACATTAGTGCTGAAATAATTAAAAACAGACCCAGCAATACATTTCTTCTTCCCACAAAACAATACATCTAAAAATCACCTCATATAATTAGACTTTATATAATTAAAAAAGTTTCAATGTGTAACCTTTTTATATTCTCCAATTGTAACAATTTTTCATATTCTAGTAAACAATTATAATTATTAATATTTTATAAACAATCGATAAAAACGCAATAAAAGCGAAGGAGTATCGAACCCCTTCGTTTTTGCTCCTTTCATATCATTCTAAGGAGCGTAATCAAAAAACAGGCACCAAATAATCGGCACCTGTTTCAGTCTATTAGATTCTCAAAGAAAATTCTATGCTTTTTTCATTGCTATAGCTTCTTTAGCTTTAGCTATAATGTTATCAGCCGTTAAGCCGTATAATTTCATAACTTCATTTGCTTTACCGGACTTACCGAACTTATCCTGAACTCCTACCATTTTTACTGGTACAGGATAGTTTTCTACAAGCACTTCTGCTACAGCACTTCCAAGTCCGCCAATTATATTGTGCTCTTCGCAAGTCACGATAGCACCAGTGTCCTTAGCTGCCTTAACAATTATGTCTTTGTCGATAGGCTTTATTGTATGAATGTTTATCACTCTAGCACTTATGCCTTCGCTCTTGAGTTGCTCTGCTGCAACAACTGCTTCTGATACCATAGTACCTGTAGCAATTATTGCTACATCCGTTCCTTCCGATACTGTAACACCTTTACCAATTTCGAACTTGTAAGTATTTTCATCGAATATCACAGGAGCTACCATACGTGAAAACCTTAAGTACACAGGACCATCAACCTTAGAAGCTGCTATAGTTGCAAGCCTTGCTTCTACACCGTCTGCCGGACATATAACCGTCATGTTGGGTACTGCTCTCATCAATGCAATATCCTCTATTGATTGATGGGAAGCACCATCTTCTCCAACTGTAAGACCAGCGTGAGTTGCGCCTATTTTTACATTTAATGCTGGGTAACATATGGAGTTTCTAACCTGCTCGAAAGCCCTTCCTGCTGCAAACATTGCAAAAGTACTCGCAAAAACTACTTTACCGCAAGAAGCTATTCCTGCTGCCGCTGCCATCATATTTGATTCAGCGATTCCCATATTGATAAACCTTTCGGGATATTTCTTCTTAAACACTTCAGTCTTCGTTGACTTTGAGAGATCTGCATCTAAAACCACAATCCTAGAATCTGCACCTATCTCTGCAAGAGCATTTCCATACGCTTCTCTTGTAGCTATACCTTTTGACATCTATATTATACCTCCATTCCAGCTAAAACTGCATCCAACTCAGCTATAGCAGTATCACGCTGCTCTTTATTTGGGGCTGAACCATGCCATCCGGCTTGATTTTCCATAAAGGAAACTCCCTTGCCCTTAACAGTCTCAGCAATAATCATAGTAGGCTTGCCCTTAGTCTTCTTAGCCTCATCTATCGCCTCAATGATTTGAGAATAGTCATGTCCGTTTATGGCAATTACTTGCCATCCAAAGGCTTTGATCTTCTCATCGACAGGTTCTGGTGATAAAACTTCAGTGATTTTACCATCTATCTGTAAATGGTTGTGATCTAAAAACGCAATGAGATTGTCCAATTTGTAGTGGGCAGCTGACATCAATGCTTCCCATACTTGACCCTCTTGCAACTCACCATCACCTAAAATGGCGAATACGTTATAATCCTTATTGTCGATTTTCCCTGCCATGGCCATACCAAAAGCAGCGGATATTCCCTGTCCTAATGAACCTGTGGACATATCAACTCCTGGTACATATCTCATGCTAGGATGTCCCTCAAGAAAACTGTCTATATTTCTGAATTTAACTAACTCTTCTTTTGGAAAAAACCCTTTCTCAGCTAGTGCTGCATATAACGCAGGAGAACAATGTCCTTTTGAAAGAACAAACCTATCCCTATCTTCCCACTTTGGATTCTTAGGGTCTACCCTCATCTCTTTAAAATACAACACAGCCATGATATCTGCACAAGAAAGTGAGCCACCAGGATGACCTGACTGGGAACTAAAAACTTGCTCAATTATGTGTTTCCTCAGTATCGTTGAGTACTTCTTTAGATCTTTTATCTGAGTTTCGTTCATGATACATCTCCTAAGAAAAATTTTTTCCTACCCATTATACTACAATACCAACTTTTAGTCTATACAGTAATTCAAGAAAATTCTATTTAGCTATGAATACTTAGTTTTATTGGCAATTTATTATTCATAGCTTTTAAATCCTTCACCTAGGACTTCACGTACATCTGTTAATATTACAAAAGCATGTTTATCAATGCCTTTGACTATGTTTTTTAATATAGGTATCTGCCCTCGATTTAGTATACATAGCAGTACCTTTTTATTATTTCCTGTGTACATACCTGTTCCCTCTAATGCTGTTACTCCTCTATCTAGCTCTTTCAAGATTCTTGCTGATATTTGCTCCGACTGGTCGGAAATAATAAAAACTCCTTTTGCAAAATTCACACCTTCTAATATAGCATCAATTACTTTTGAACTGATAAATAAAGTTACAATTGCATATAAGCCCAATTGAAAACTTTTAAACGCTACGGTGGCCAGTATTATTATGGTCGTATCTATAATCAGCAGAGTCTCTCCCATTGTAAATACGGGTAAGAAGTGATTTACTATTCTTGCTGCAAGGTCTGTGCCTCCAGTTGTAGCACCAGATCTAAATACAAGACCTAAGCCCAACCCCATCAAAAACCCTCCAAAAAGGGAATACAAGAGTATATCCTGTGAATAAATCACACCCTGAGACGTATCTGCGATTTTTTGCGTAAATGAACTTGTAAAAGGCTCAGAAAGATCAATAATAACAGATAATAGCACAGTACCGAACAGGGTCTTTATTACAAATTTCTTTCCAATAAATCGCATACCTAAAATAAACAATGGTATGTTTAAGGCTAACATTGTAATACCCACCGGAAGTCTTTCATTGCTCACATAATACAAAATTGTAGCAATTCCGCTTGCACCGCCGGGAGCAATTTTGTACGGAAGCAAAAATATATTTATTGAGACTGCTGTTATTATTGACCCAACAACAATCATTAAATAGTCTAGCCAAGTACCAGACACCTTTTCCTTCAAAAACATTGTTTACCTCTTAATAACACTTCAAATTTATTCTATGTTTCCCAATCCATAATATTTATATCCATATAAATGCTCAAAGCACAACTAACTCCTTAAATTCCTCTAGTACAAACTCTTTTCAAAGCCATCTTAAATATTATTTAATCCACTTTTATTGGGTAATATGTTTATGCTATAATGTGATGGACATAATATAATTGGTTTTAGGTGTCAAAAAGAATTCACTATTAATATATAGTTTTAACACTAATAAAGTCAACTTTTTTAAGCACCCATTGACCAGTTATTTTTTTGGAAATACTTTAAAACTACCAAAAGGAGACTGCAATGAAAGTTTTGCATTTAATTGGTGGAGGAGATATAGGCGGTGCAAAAAGCCATGTTCTCTCTCTTGTAAATGAGCTTGGTAAACATATAGATATTAAATTGATAAGTTTTAGAACTGGTGCCTTTGCTGATGAAGCTTATGAATTAGGCATAAATATAGATATCGTAAAAACAGGTACGATTTTTTCTGATGTCAAAAAGGTCTTGGAAATAATAGAAAAAGAGGGCTACAATCTTATTCACTCCCATGGTGCAAAAGCCAATATGGTAGCCGTGATAGTAAAAAGAATCACAGGACTTCCTGTGGTGACAACTGTCCACAGTGATTATAGGCTCGACTATCTACAAAACATTTTCAAGATGTTTTCTTTTGGCATGGTTAATACTCTTGCACTTAGATTTGTAGACTATTATATAGGTGTATCAAAGAATTTTAAAGACATGCTAATTGAAAGAAGATTCAACCCTCAGAATATATTCACAGTATATAATGGTATTAATTTTGAAAATAATGAGTTAAAACTAACGAAAGAAGAATTCTTGTCAAAATACAAGCTTAACTTCGGCAAAGATGATGTTATTATTGGCATTCTTGCAAGACTTCATCCGGTTAAAGGAATTAGCACATTTCTTCAAGCTGCTGCTGAGGTGGTCAAACACTCTCCTTCTGTAAGATTTTTAATAGCAGGAGATGGTGAGGAAAGAAAGTCCCTTGAACGAAAATCTGCCGCTTTAGGTCTTGAAAAGAATGTTTATTTTCTAGGCTTTATAAATGATCCTCTTGAGTGTATCAACACTATTGATATTAATGTGCTAACATCTTTAAGCGAAAGCTTTCCCTATTCAATATTAGAGGGTACGTTATTTAAAAAGGCTACTATCAGTAGTAACGTAGGCGGCATTTCAGACCTTATTGACAATAATATCAATGGTTTTCTTTTTGAACCTAAGGACTACCAAACTTTAGCTAAACATATGCTTTCTTTAGTTAACAATCCTAAGCTTAGACAGGAAATGGGCGAAAAAATTCATCAAAAAGCTAGTAAGTATTTTTCTCTTGAGAACATGTGCAAAACTCAGCTTGGAATTTATGAAAGCATCCTGAGCAGAAGGGATGCAAAAAAAGTCCCTAAGAACTATTATGACGCTGTAATATCAGGATACTACGGCTTTAAAAATGTTGGCGATGATGCAATGCTTATGGCGATAATAGATAATCTCAAGATGTATAAAAATGACATCAGAATAATGGTACTTTCAAAAAATCCAATTGAGACAAGGCGTACTTATAATGTAGATGCAGCAAACAGGGTTAACTTAATTCAAATACTATCAATAATGAGAAATTCAAAGCTCTTAATAAGCGGGGGTGGAAGCCTTATACAGGATAACACAAGTACTCGCTCTCTAATATATTACTTAGGTATGATCTGGCTTGCAAAAAAAATGAAGATGAAGGTAATGATTTACGCAAACGGAATTGGACCACTAAACAAAAAAAATAACAGAAACCTTACAAGGTGTGTTGTTGACAAGGTAGATGTTATTACTTTGAGAGAACAATTATCCTATAAGGAACTTGTCAACTTAAATATAAACAAGCCTAAAATCCTTGTAACTGCTGATCCAGCGTTCACTATACAGCCGGAAAATGCAGAACATACAAATTATTTATTATTAGACGAAGGAATAGACCCAAATGCTTCCTTTATAGGGATTTCAGTTAGAAAATGGTATGATCATGATAAGTATGAAAGCACCTTAGCAAATATTGCCGATTACATAATAGAAACCTACGGTATAAACATACTTTTCATTCCAATGCACTATCCAGGCGACCTTGTGATTATCAAAAACATAAGGAATAAGATGAAAAACAAAAGTTATGCCATCACCAAAAAACATTCTGTATCAGAAGTTCTAGGCGTTATAGGAAAGACAGAAATGTTAATAGGCATGAGGCTGCACGCCTTAATATTTGCAGCTAGTATCGGAGTACCTATAGTAGGAATTGTATACGAACCTAAGGTTGAAGGCTTCTTAGAGTACTCAAACCAAGCTTCTATTGGTCATGTAAATTCTCTTGAATTTGATAAAGCGATAAAAATAATAGATGAAGTATGGAAAAGTAGAGAACGCATTAAAGAAGACTTAAAAATCACTACAGCATCACTAAAAGAAAGTGCATTGAACAATGCCAATATAGCAGTTGATATTATCAAAAATCAATAACGGCATTATAATGCAATTCAAATTATTATGAAATGGGAAAAATGTAAAAGGAGTTTGTATGAGAAGGACAATTAATGTTTTAGATATACCTGTTGATAATGTGACAATGGAAGAAGCTGTAGAAAGTTTTAAAGTTTTAGTGAGTGAGCCTAAGCTTCATACAATTTTCACACCAAATGCAGAAATAATGATGGCTGCCCAAAGAGATCCCGAGTTAAAGACGATTTTAAGTGAAGCAGATTTGCTTTTACCCGATGGAGCAGGAGTTGTACTTGGCTCAAGAATCCTTGGAACACCTTTAAAAGAACGCGTTGCAGGCTTTGATTTTTCAATTGAATGCTTTAAACTGTCATCAAAAATGAATATATCCTATTTCTTTTTTGGAGGAAAACCTGGAATTGCACAGGAAGCAGCAAATAAAGTAAAAATAGACAACCCCGATATTAATATTGTTGGAATTAGGGATGGGTATTTTTCTCCTGAGGAAGAAACAGACATAATTGAAACTATAAACTCATCAAATGCCGATGTACTCCTTGTCGGTTTAGGGGCACCAAAGCAGGAAAAATGGATTTATAAAAACAAAGATCGGCTAAATGTTAAAATATGTATTGGCGTTGGAGGTACCTTTGACGGAATTGCAGGAGTTGCCAAAAGAGCACCTCTGTTTTTCCGAAAAAACGGACTGGAATGGTTGTACCGTCTATACAAAGAACCTTGGCGTTATAAGAGAATGATGGATTTACCAAAATTTATTCTTCTTGTGACTTTCAAAAAGTTGGGTCTGAAGAAATAGCACTAATCATAGGTCTCCCTAATGCTAAGCTTGGAATTAGAAAACTGAGAAAAAGTATAATTAGTTCCCTCATCTTGATGCAACATGTTTTTGCTTTCGGCTTTTTTATGTTATAATCAAATCAGTTCAAAGGCTTTAATATTATATAATAGCGAATTAGTAGTTTTTGGTGTAATCAAAAACATCTACATGATATCAAAAACTACTTAAAAAATCTTCTAGTAATATTTCAAAAAAACAAAATGGTTTATATCATTGAATTTATTCAGACCAATCACTGTTTTATATATAAGGCGTGATAATTCTTTTAAAAATATAACAAGGAGTTGATGTAATACAAATGGTCAAATTACTATTAGCAAAACTGAAGGAGTCTTCTTTTTCAGTAATTCCAATCATAATGTTGGTTTTGCTCTTAACTTATACTATAGCACCAATGCCCTCGTGGAGCTTAGTACTTTTTTTGGTAAGTGCCTTTTTTATGATTTTAGGAATAGCATTTTTTAATTTAGGAGTAGATATGTCTCTAATTCCGATAGGGGAACAGATCGGCTCTTCCTTAGTAAAAAGTAGAAAGCTGCCACTAATTGTATTCCTAACCTTCATTATAGGTATATTTATCAGTGTAGCTGAGCCAGATCTAATTGTATTGGCTGGACAGATAAATGGAGTACCGGACTCACTAATTATCATTGTTGTTGCCTTAGGTGTGGGTATAGCACTAGTAGGAGCTTTTTTGCGAATCTTGTTTCAAGTTCCACTATCATATATATTGATTAGTTGTTATCTACTAGCCTTTATTCTTTCTGGATTTACTAACAGCGAGTTCCTTTCCATTGCTTGGGAGTCTGGCGGGGTAACAACCGGTCCAATCATGGTACCTTTTATAATGGCTCTTGGACTTGGCTTAGCATCTATTCGTGCAGATAAAACATCGGAAGAAGATAGTTTTGGTCTTATTTCTCTATGTCTAATAGGCCCTATTCTTGCTGTTTTAATTTTAGGAATGTTTTTCACACCTTCTGGAGGCAGTGCTCTAAATATTCCTGCGATTCAATCAATACAGGATATTGTTCATCTTTATGGTTTTAATTTCCCTGTGTACTTTAAGCAAATAGCTATAGCTCTATTTCCCATGCTATTGCTTTTTGGAATATTTCAAATTTTTAAACTGCATTTAAAAACTAAAACCATATTAAAAATTAGCACAGGAACTATATACACTTACCTGGGACTTGTTTTGTTTTTAACTAGTGCAAATGTCGGCTTTATGCCTGCAGGATATCAACTGGGCAACATCTTAATCGAGAATAATAGTAGTTGGTTATTGATTCTGATTGGTATGGTAATGGGATACTTTGTGGTTGCTGCAGAACCTTCTGTTTTTGTTCTTAAAAGGCAGGTTGAAGATGTTACTGAAGGAGTGATTTCAGCTAAGTCCATGGGGTTGGGACTATCTATTGGAGTGGCTATATCAGTCGGTTTGGCCATGCTTCGTGTTGTTACAGGGCTATCTATACTTTATTTTGTTATCCCTGGGTATCTATTTGCCCTTAGTCTAACTTTCGTTGTTCCACGCCTTTTTACCGCAATAGCCTTCGATTCAGGAGCAGTTGCCTCAGGTCCCTTAGCTGCAACATTTATGCTTCCTTTTGCTATAGGTGCTTCTGAAACTATCGGCGGCAATATATACTCCGATGCTTTCGGCATTGTCGCATTAGTTGCTATGACTCCTGTTATCACCATCCAGTTGTTTGGATTGGTATATGCTATAAAATCTAAAAAAGCATCAAAAGAAGTTATTCCTGTTGTTGAAGATACCATTATCGAGTTGGATTATTCTTCTGATGAAATAGATATAAACTCAGATAATACATCTAGCGAAAATAAAAGTAGTACTCAAGAGAAAAATGTGGACTTAGATTATCGCGTGGGATATAATATCAAGCAAGAAATACCCATTAACGAGGAAATGGAGGGGTAATAATGGAGAATAATTCTGACAACAAACTAAACGCACTAATTACAATAATGGATTATGATTTGAGGAATGATCTAAAGAACCTATTTAATACTAATAACATGCCAACTTTCTTTCTGACTCATGGGTACGGTTCAGCTGAATCTGCTATATTTGATATTCTTGGTTATGGCGGTTCGAAGAAAATTGTTTCACTGGGTATTCACACAAAAACAATGTCAAATTATATTATGAATAAAATTCATGATAATATTGATCTAAACAAACCAGGAACGGGGATAGCCTTTACTATAAACCTAAGCAGTGTTAGTAGTGTTCTTTCTACCATTTGCAAACAGGCTTGTAAAGAGCCTGATGATAATTTAAAGATAGGAAGTGAGTATATGTCTGCAATATCAAAAGACCCATATCATTTAATTATAACTATTGTAAACAGTGGCTATTTTGACCAAGTCATGGAGGCAGCAAAGGGTGCAGGAGCCACTGGAGGTACCGTTGTTCATGCACGTGGCTTAGGTTCAAAGGAGGCTATGAAGTACCTTGGCATAACTATACAACCAGAAAAGGATCTAGTCTTAATACTCACACCCAAAGACAAAAAACTAGCTATTATGGAGAGTATTATGCATGAAGTTGGTATAAATACACCCGGTATGGGCATATGCTTCTCTATGCCAGTAGACAGTACTTTAGGGATTGGAACAGGCATTGACAGTATTAATGAACCTTAAATATTGACCAAATATTTTTTTGAATCACCTAAAAACTCCTCACCGATCTGAAAATCTGTGAGGAGTTTCTACTTTTAAAATGACTTTAATATTTAACCAAAGATGGTTATAAAAACACCGGCAATCAATGCAGAGCCAATCGTACTAGCAACAATAGGTCCCATAGCATGCATTAAAAGGTGGTTATGGGGGTTATATTCCTGTCCTAGCTTTTGAGAAACTCGTGCTGCCATTGGCATAGCGGAAACACCCGAATTTCCGATTAAAGGATTTACTTTCCCACCAGTTAGTTTAGAGAGAAGCTTTGCAATAAGTACTCCTCCAATCGTTCCAAACGCAAAAGCAAGCAATCCCAAAGCAATAATAAGTATTGTATATGGTTTTAAGATTCTTTCAGCAGTAGCAGTTGCACCGATTGAAACACCAATTAATAAAGTTAAAATATTTAATAAATGATTTTGTAGCGTACGAACATAGCGCTCGGCTACACCGCTTTCTCTGATAAGGTTTCCTAACATCAGCATTGCAATGAGTGAACCCGAAGCAGGAACTATAATAAGAGTACCAACGGTAACCCCAAAAGCAAAAATAATTTTCTGACGTCGTGTTACTCTTTTAGGAGGCAGCATCTCTATAACTCTTTCCTTTTCTGTGGTAAGAGCTCTCATAATAGGCGGTTGGATAATAGGTACCAACGCCATATATGAATATGCGGCAATGGTAATTACCGGGAGTAAATGAGAAGCAAGCATACCGGCTGTATAAATTGAAGTAGGTCCGTCTGAACTACCTATCATCCCAATTGCTGCAGCCTCCTTCAAACTAAAGGAATTCATTCCCGGAATAATATTTCCAAGCAACAATGCACCTCCCATAGCAGCAAAAATTCCAAGCTGCCCTCCTAATCCAATAAGAACGCTCTTTGGAGATGCTATCAGTGGTCCAAAATCGGTCATGGCTCCAATGCATAAGAAAATCATCGGTGGATAAATACCCAATTCAATTCCCTTATATAAATAGAAAATTAAACCACCCTCATCATATGCTGAGAGCCCTGCCAATGGAATATTTGCAATCAACATACCAAAAGCAAGCGGAAGTAAGAGCAAAGGTTCATACTTTTTTACTATCGCTAGATAGGCCAAAAACAAAGCAATTAATAGCATAACAATCTGTGGTATAGTAATATGCATAAATCCCAAGCCAGATAAGAATTGTGTCCATGATGTCAATAAAATCAACTCCTAATATAAATTTTATATCTTAGTGTAGCCACCAGGCAAAATTATTGCATCTAATTTATGCCCAGCTTTACACATTTCACATTCCTCGGGTCTAAACGTTTGATATCCAGGGATATCTTCGCTAGTAAACAAAGAATGAATCTCTTGTTCAGATTCTTCAGGAAAGGCATTAAATAAAGCAGATATCCCGGCTAATTTCCCATTATAATAGGAAAGACATCCCAAAGCACTTTTAACAGTTATGCCGCTAGAGATGGATGAAACTAACAGGATAATATTTTGCTCATTGATCAATCCCTGCATATTGCTTTGAAACACCAATTGTCTATTGATGTTATTTGTTGGTGTTACAACATGAATCTTCTTACCGCTATTAACAACAGATGTTCCTTCTTGCAAAAGCTCTTCAGCCATATATGCTCCAATTACTTCAGTTCCTTCCATACACACTATGGTGTCAACAAGTGTCGTTGATAAGTAAGGTAACGCTAATTCTATGGCAACTTCTCTTGCTAGAGACGCATTAGTCTTCAAATCGTTCAAATCGAGATAATGAGTAAGATGAAAATGGCTGGTAGTGAAATGACCGGGAATTACGTTCATCACTATTTCCGGATTTTTATTCAATGGGACAGTAAAAGCTTTCATTTCCATTTTTCATTCTCCTTTATATGAATTATTTAGTTCTTCCTTTATGGAGTTTGCTCATAACAACAATATATCTTATTGTTTTCAGATAATTAATATCAAATCTTATTTTTTTGTAATCAAAGAATAATATGAAAGGAATAATATAACAAAATATAGAATATGGGCTACACCACATGTACATTATAACACAATAAGAAATCTTTAAAAGAGCTTTTTTACTTTCTTTTTGCCTTTTAGCAACAAAATGTGTGTGATATATTTATTTATCGAGGTCCAATGCCTTACCTATAATTACATCCGCGTAATCTGCCATAAACAACGGAATATTTAACAAATCATCATCAAAACGCAAAGCTGCTGAAAAAGTCATCCGCATGACAACCCCAAAAGAATCTAAATAATATTATAAAAAATCTTTAAAAATTATGACTTTACTGCGTTTTATGGTATAATACACTTAAGAACTTTTGGAGGAT
>JAAYPF010000186.1 GCA_012519925.1 Clostridiaceae bacterium | reverse complement strand
TATCTGGTATTTCCATAGGACCAATAAAACATTTTTTGATTAACCCATTGAATATAGGCTTACACAATGTTAAAATAATCATGGTTTTTTGGTTGGGACTACTCCTAATGGTAGTTTCCTTTTTTTATTCATTTTACTTTAGTTAACTGACAAAGTAAAGTGAATATCCCCGCCAATTTAAATTGTCGGGGACAATTGTATCAAAATTCATGAATATATTCAATTTATTTTACTTTGTTTTTGATACTTATATTGATACAGATTTTGCTTTGTTTTTGAAGTTTTATATTTCCAAATTTACAGTATCAAAAACGACCGTTTATTTCATAAGTTCTGATATTGGTATAGATATTGATATAATTACTATTATATATCAGGAAAGTCTGTCAGAAGGTACACCTTTTGACAGACTTTCCTTAGCGCATTTATTTTACTAATCTAAGGGAAAATTTACAATTCATTTAAAATCATATATGATATATACAAATATTCCAAGTACGGATTAATATGACTAAAAAAGTTTTGTTATTTTTATGTATTTTTATTTTGCTATTTCAAAATGTAGGGTATAAGATATTAGCTCTCTTTCCAAGAATTTTAATCATTTAGCATGATTTTTTCTATATTGCTCTTCAAATATAGGTCTTTCTTTTTGAAATAATTTAATCATTTGATTATATTCTTCTAGTAGTTCACTAAATTTTGAATCATCCGATTTCTTAACCTTTTCTAATAATACGTTAATCTTTTTTTGTTGCTTAGTGTCATAATCAATGAGTTCCTGATCTTCATAACTACTAATATCCCATTCTAAACATTTACGCAATTTATCTAATTTCTTCACTAATTTAGCATTACTGTCAAGAATTTTTTCATCATTAACATAACCATCTTGTTGTATTTTTTCCGTTATTTCAGTTGATTCCCTGTTGTACTTATCTTCTCTTTCACGAAGTTCTTTTTTCCTATTTTCTTTTTCAATTCCATCTGTCATACTAACAATTTTTAAAGTTTCTTGACCTATTGCATCATTTTCATTATTAAGTTCTACTATTTTGTTGTTATAGAATTCTTTTTTTTCTTTTGATAACTTTGGTTGTGCAAATAATGTTATTCCAGTTATAAGTAAAACTGATACTGATAAAGTAGTAGTTATTAGTAATTTTTTATTCATATGGCCTTACCTCCTATCAATTTCCATATTTTATTTGAATTACTGATACATAGTCTGTACTTCTACCAAGGTTAATTCTATTTTGTAAGAAATCTTCAAAAGATTCAAAAGCATCTCCATCAATTCCACTATGGTTAGCAATAGTTATATCCCCAATTGGTTTAGAATATACTATTTGAGAGTGATATGTTTCTCCTCCTACATACTTTGTATGTTGAATTATATCTCCCTTCTTTACAGCGGACCTAATTGTACTAAGATTACTTAAAGCTGAAGATACTGTATAGTTAGTCATTTTATATGCTCTTTTTAAACCTTGATTATTAACATCACCCCAGTGTTGCCTAAACTGATGTGCATGAGTCCAAGTACCTGTTCTACCCCATCCCCATGAATCGTAATAATAATACCAATAATTAGTAGTAGGACATGTACCCTGAATCCGTGAATATTCTAGCTACTCGCCATAAAGCTATCATTTTCCTGTAGCTTTTTCAAATTATCTTACAGTTTATGGTTTTGCCAGCTCTGTTTGAGCCGTTTTTCTCAATAGAAGTGCCT
>JAAYPF010000185.1 GCA_012519925.1 Clostridiaceae bacterium | reverse complement strand
TTTTAATTTCTTTCGTCATAATAATGTTATTATCCTATAAATCCTTTGATTTCTCAATCTATATACCACTAATTTTTACTTATCCACAAATTTTTCCGCAAGCTATTTCCTAAATGATGATAAAAAATTCACTAAAACAATCAGAAACAAATAATTGTATAGTTCCCTATTCATAAAATAGAATCCATTGTGAAAAGGCAAAAAACGTACCAATCCCACAAACCGTCAGAGCAATTAATAGTGCAACTGTAAAAACCCTATTAATGTAATTCATTAAAATATCCTCCGTCAAAGTGTACACCTAAAAATATAATCTTCAATAACCGAAAAAGAATTCACAGTAGCATTGGTTATATCACTCCTCAAAAGTGTGAAGATATTGGAAGACTGTCTGCATGAAAAAGTTCGATTAATTGTGTCTACTATATCGACATAAATCCACCATGAAACTCATACATAAAAATATCCATCCTTATATATTTAGTGCTATTTCTTTAAATCAAGTCAATAGACCTTAGAATAGTGCTTTACGCGATGTGTTTCACCTAACGTCTTGCCATTTGCGACGTCGTTTCTCGGTCTTCTTTGGGATGACCCGCGTCAGCATGCAACCGCATCCGTGAAACGCTGTGGGCACGCACGCTTCATGATAATCCCGCGTAGCCATTCTACATGAATTTTCTCTCCGTGCCCCTTGCACTAGATGGATTGTTCTACGTCGTGGGAGGACCCGCAAAGCAAGAGCATCACGGATGATGCGGCCTCAATCAAAGTTTCGTTATCCTCTTACTTCATAAAATATAAAGTTAACGCATTAACTACTTGAATATAATAATATAGAAAACTGCCTATATTACTATAGTAATTCTATTAAAAACTAATGTGCACCATCAGGATAAAGCGGATTATTTGTCCAAACGCCACAATCATCTGGGTAATCTCTAGACTGGATGACATCGTTCTTTTCAACACCAACGGCATAAAAGTTTGAAGTCACCGCATGGTCAAAAACTTCATCATAGTATATCTGCTCACACAGCCAAAATTCATAATATTGTTTGTTTTTTAGCATTCTAGAAAATTCAATGCGCATAATGGTACCACCTTCTTTAAACTTGTATTCATATCCGTAAAAAGTTGGCGAATCCGAGAATTTTAAATACTCCATAGCAGCTTTATCCTTTTCACTGAAAATATAGTTAAAAACAGTATCCAGTGCCATCCTTTTTGAGAACACCGTATCTGTGGAGGAATTTTCAGCAGTGGTTACTATTTTATTCTTATTTATGGACTTAGGGGTCGGAGAAAGTAATGCAGTTGGACCTATTGTAGTTTCAGAGGCACTTACAATTGGATTTGGTGAAGGATTACTTTTAGTGCCAGATTTATCAGTGATATTACACGAGCATCCGGCCAAAATAAACTCAACTAGAATAAAAATTAGAATTAACTTTTTTATTATCATTTTCATGGGCGTTTTCCCCCTCATTTTAGTCTAAAGGAATATACTTCTATGAACAAATTCTGTTTGTTTTGCTTTCTAAATCTCCAAAGCCTTGCTTTCATAATCGGCACATGGATGTGCCGCCCTCCTCCCATGTCGTAGAACGCTCACCATCTGCGACGTCCTCGAACGGTCCCTTGAGGATGACCCACGTTAGCGTGCAACTGCACCCGTGAGAGGATGTAGCGGAGCCCTGCCACATGAAGCTACTACAGAGAATTACTTCTTGCTCTTACCCTCGCAGCTTTCACGGAGAAGGATTGTTAGATGTAGTATCGGCATTTATATAGAAAAAAGGTCTATGCCTTTTTCACCTTTTTATTCTCAATCCATTCTTTTATAAATTCTTCATTGTACTTACCTGTGGCAACACCTAACCCAAATTCGATTAAGTCTTTTTGCGTATATTTTATTTCAATATCATTTAATTTGAGTAATAATAACATTACTGACACACCAATTCTTTTATTCCCATCAATGAAACCGTGATTATTAATAAGACTAAAAGTGATAGCGGATATTTTATCAAGTATATCTTTATATAAATCTTCACCATCAAAAGTTTGAAAAGGCTTATTTATAGCACTTTCAAGTAAATCCTTATCTCTTATCCCTTTACTTCCACCAGTTCTTTCAATAATTCTATCATGAAAAAACTCTAATTCCTCAAAGTCAATAAATTTCATTATTTTGCGAGCTCCTTTAACGCTTCCTCATTCTCATCAATAACAAAATCCATCAATCCTATTTTTTCCTTTTTTCCCTTTATTTTAAGAAACTCTACAAAATCAATTACTTCCTTCTTTTTATCTTCTGATAATTGTTCAAAATCCTTAATAAGTTTTTCTGCTAAACTCATTCTCTATCAACTCCAAATAAATAATTCATTTTCAATAATACTATTATACCCTATATTTTGTAATTGGTCACCACTATAAAAAATGACCATCAAAGCCTTTCTATAACATGCCGATATTGCATCTAACGTGTGTATCTGAGATGTCGATGAATCGGACCCTCGAAGCCTTGCTTCTTTGGCGGCACTTGTGCCCGATGAATCGATATGAGCAGGATGACCCGTAAGCACGCTCTTTACTCAGATACGTTGATATATGACGTCACCCTAAAAAACTATAATTTTCTACCTACATATAGACCATGGTTACTGTATCCTAAAATAGATGGCTCTCTACAAGTCTTAAAATGATATCTCAACCATACTTGATATTCTTCATCATTCATATTATCAATAACATCTGGCATTAGTGTACTTATCCCATCGGCGGCAATATTTTCAATCATTTTAATACCAAAATGCTCGTTCATAAATTCCTCAATTTCATCAGGTGTATGAAAATAAGCATCTGTCCAAAAACAATCATTTTCATCAGACTTTATAAATCCATCTTTTATAATTTTATCAATCCACTTCTCATTTAGATAGTCCTTATTATCCTTTATAATCCTTGTAATTACAAAGTGCCTGTTTATATATGCAACAAAAAGCATACCATCTTCTTTCAAAACTCTTAAACATTCACTTATACATTTAAGCCTGTCATTTAAACTAATCAAATGATATAATGGACCTAAACATAGGACTACATCAAAACTTTCTGACTTATACCTTGATAAATCTCTTCCATCAACAACTGAAGCCTCTAGTCGAATATTTCCTTTGTGTTCATTGACTTTCTTTCTAATTGTATCAACATGTAAAGGAGTAATATCAGTTGCTGTAACCAAATGGCCCTTTTCTGCCAAATAAAGCGAGTAAATCCCTGTACCTGCACCAACATCAAGTATACTTGAATTAGGGGCGATGAAATTCTCTAATGTACGAATAGTAGTATAAAACTCCACCATTCTCGCTTTATTTGTCGACAGACGTGATTCCTCGTTATAATTCCTTTGATAATAATCAACCTGAATCCGTGAATATTTTATCATAGAAGTACTCACAATTCCAGCGAAATGAGGTATAATAAGGCTATAATACCATAAGAAAAATATTCACCAACGAGGTGCAGAATGAAATTTAAAATTAGAT
>JAAYPF010000184.1 GCA_012519925.1 Clostridiaceae bacterium | reverse complement strand
TTGAATGTCCCATTTGTTCATGCTTAACATATGAATGTGTGGATTAAAAAAGTCCGCCCGATAGGGCGATAAGTTCATAGTATAGGAATTTGCATTTTGAAAGTTCGCCCGAAGGGTGCTAAGTTCAAAGAAACTTCTAGAACATCAGTTAATTTAGTTAATCAAAAAGGGACATTTTTAGAGCTTACTGGAGATTTGAAAATTGGTGATTATATATATAAGATTAAAAATTATATGTTAGTCACAGTTGATAATACTAATATTCATATTATAATGACCTTTATTCCTGATTATTTATACGATTTGTATAAAGAAGTATTAAAGAATTCACTTCTTTCCTTTGAATCAAAGGAAAAAATATTAACATCTACACCTAAGAACTATGAAATTAGTACACTAACTGAGTTAAAAGACTTTTTAGAAGATAATTTTTCTGAACTTGAAACATGTATTGGTACTACTAAGTTTTCATTTGTCATAGATGAAAATGACCGCTCTTATTGTTCTTATGATTACTGGATTCAGGTAGGTTATGAGTATAATTTTTTTGAAAGTGCTATGAACAGTATAAAATATAGCGATGAACAGAAAGATAAATTACGTAATGAATTGAAAGCTCATCAAGAGAAATTAGCAAAAGCAGTTATATCAGCTATGCCAAATAAAAAGTTTTATGGAGGGTATTATACTTCGTGGTATAAGTACCCAAATTTAAAAGTAGATTTGCAAACGAGGAGTTATTTTAGTTGGAAAAACTTTGATGGGAGTATTTTTAGTGAATATAATACTATTAAGCCATCTGGTTTTCGATGGTATGAGGATTTAGATGATAAATTATAAATGTGGCACTTGGAACTAGATAAATGGGGGATATATGGCATACAAAATTACTTTCTCACTCTGCTGTGAGTGTACCAAGGGCAGGGTGATTCATTTTTCATAGAATATGTTCTTCATTCTGGATTCATGGCACGGATTCTTCGTCCTGCGGCGGAGACAAAACAAAAAAGCTTTTGAAAGCTTTCTTGCAGGGAATGAGAGAATTTCAATCTATTATACTTTTAACAAAGCCTCGATAGACGGGATAGCCTCTTCTGGATATGTTCGAACATCCAAAAACCAGATATTCGCATCCATCTCGGTTATATTTTCTGTTTCGAGTTAAGCTAACCTCAGCAACAGCCATCGACGTCATATAAGCAGATTTTCCGCAACCAAGTTGCATAAATGTATACCCTAAAGCTATTAATTCCTGACGTAAGTTTTCGTTCATACGTATATACTTTTTTTGTAAACCTTTTAATATTTTCTTTTCATTTTCGATTTCGCTTCTTTTAATTTCGTTAATCATTTCAAATACCTCTTCTTTCTCAACTATATTAATATAAACATGAATGTAAGCCTGTGTTGTTTGTAAAGCTTTTCTAGCTCTTTATGTGTTAGATAGTCATTGTTTACGCCATTTGCTATTGCGTTTTTTTGAATTTTTTGTAACTCATTTTTAATACCTTCTTTCGTGTGTTTTCGTTCTATATATCAATTTTACTGCGTTTGCAAGAGGGTTACTACCGAAAAACGGTTCTAGCATGTTCTAGTATAATATATAGTACTTACAGTACTATATATTGTATTTAGGCAAAATTGAGAATGGTAGTTGGCAAATTAATAAAATTGAACTGTTAAAGGGATAGTAAAACCTATACCTTATGTATATCTAAATCTTCTCTTTGTTTATTTAAGGCATTATGATAAAATAGTAATGGCTTAAAGTTACATAAATGGGGGTGCATAGATGTCATACAAAATTACTATCTCAGACGGCACTATTTTAGAAGAGTGTGTGGAACATGTATCATTTAATGTTGACACCTCAAGCGATTATAATAGTAGGAACACTAATGTTAGAAATGCGGTTATGATTACAGGCAAAATCGACACAGATGAAGGTACTGTTGCACTTTATAAATGGGCTATGTTACCTGCAACTAACCCCGACTGCTATAGAGAAGTTACTATAGAACACTATCAAAAAAATGTGTTGGTGCGGAAGGTTTGCTTTTCTAAGTCTTTTGTTGTAGATTATTCGGAGAATTATTCAAACCATTTTGGAGTCGGAACATTTACACTCTACATAAGGCAGTTACTTGGAAAAGAAATCATAGTAGAAACTCAAGAAGCACCAATAGTGGTTGCAGAAGAGACTACAAAGGTAGCTGAAAAAATCAAAGAAGAAGTGACAGTAAAGCAGGAAACACAGAATGTCATTCCTGTAACAAAATCTAGCATGAGTTTTACAGACAGGATTGCAAAACAGAAAGAATTGAAGGATAATAGTAAAGGTAGGAAATTAAGTTTAGAAGATTTTACGGACGAAATTTTAGAAACAAAACCTATGAACTCGCCTGTACCAGAAAAGTGGTTAGGTAAAAAAGGTGGGAGTATCTTTATAGACGAAAATGGGATGTGGACCTATACGAATAAAGAAGGACAGTCAGTAAGCTATCCTAATGGTTATCCCGATTTTTCTGAATACACACACCCTACTGTACAACCAGTAGAAATTGAAGTGGCAAGTCCTAAAAATCCTCAAGCAGATTTTAAAGCGGCTAATGAGAAGGCAGGTTTGAGTAAAGAATCTGACCCACCAGTGCCCGCAATGAATAAACCGCCTGATAATTATACTTGGCACCATCATCAGGACGGAAAGACAATGATACTTGTAGACGAAGATATTCATAGAGAATTTAGGCATATCGGTGGTCAGTCCACAATTAATGGTAGAAACGGAACAGGAGAATAGATATGAATAGTATGGATAGAGCAAATGAAAAGATAACTTTGCAAGACATAACAGAATTCGAAAATAGATGTAGTATTAAGCTCCCAAGTGAATACATAGATTTTTTACAAAAATATAATGGTGGGTATCCAAAAGCATCCACATTTAAAATCTCAGACGAGCAAGGAGAGACTGTTGTAAATAAGTTTTATGGGATTGGAAATATGAAGGGTAACTTGGAAAAAGTCTATGAGGTTTTAGATGGTGAACTGCCAGAAGGGTTTATTTCAATCGGAAGTGACCCAGGGGGAAATGAAATTTGTATAGGTGTAAGTGAGCAATATTACGGGAAAATATATTTTTGGATTCATGACATAGAATCGGATGAAGAGCTATCCAATATGTTTTTTCTTGCAGATGGTTTCAATGAATTTTTTGAAAATTTATATGAGAGTGAATAGATTATGTGCTAATATCCTCTAATTATCTAGTGCACAAATAGGTGCACAAATATCTAATTTTATATAATTTTTAATAACGATTAATAAATTTTATATGATATTAAGATGTTGATAAATAAAGGGTTCTATAGTATTATAAAGGTAAGTAATAGAGTGGCGGTGCATCTGGAAATCGTGTGAACGTTAATAGCGTTCCGAGGGTTCGAATCCCTCTCTCTCCGCCAAAGAATAATAAAAAACCCTTGAATCTCAAGGGTTTTTGGTATTCTTTTAGTATAATATTTATTTAT
>JAAYPF010000183.1 GCA_012519925.1 Clostridiaceae bacterium | reverse complement strand
GCTTTGCAACAAAAACTTATGCTTTCTAAGGAACAAATAAGTGAGTTTATTGACTACTTTATTAATGCGTTACCCATATTCCTAAAGGAAAAACTCTCATTATTGTCCTGCGAAAGTTGAGTAATAGATTTATTGATCCAAACTATCCTGATGCAGGGCTTTTAGGGGGATATGAAAAAAAAGCATATCATATTGTTACTAAAAACAATGGAGATGAAGTAAGTGGATGGATCATTCACGCTCATGTACATGATGTAGAACATGGAGATGTATATATTGACATTAATCGCGTAAAATATTTATTATATGCAAATCGCCGAGACGGAGATGACGGAGAAAACTATGCAACTATTCAGCTTACTCTTGCAGATAATTTTTCATTACTTTATGAGAAAAATCGAAATAGAATAACAAATCTAGATTACAAGAGATTGGCTGTAAAAGATATCTATATGGGAATACAGCATAAAGGAGAAAGGGATGTATTTACTACAAGTATGTTAAGTGGCGTATTCAGCAAAAGAGATAATGTTTCAATGTATAAATTTTTTGGTCCGATAGCGAAAAAAATACCATACCTGAATAAAGGGATTGGAAAGGTAGAGGATTTGAGTAAATTTATTAATACATATAAGGATTTATTTTTAGAAGATAAAGTCAAACAAATAAATTCGGCAATAGGCCAAGAATATGATTATGGTTTAGATTATGAAGGACAAAAGGCTACAGCTGATTCTCTTGGTACTGTTCCGGTTCAGCTTTTAGTTGCGGAATCAAAAGCATATCTAATCACACCAGAATCAAATAAGGATGCTCAAAATGACTTTATGAGACTTAAAGGGGGAATTTATATGGACGATACGGAAATTGGGTATACAGCATATTTTATGTTGGATTATAGCGTAGGTAAAAAGTAATGTGGAATTAATAAGAAACTTGTTTACTTATCATAGCATATTGCCGAATTGATTCAGCAATATGCTATGATAAAAACATTATATGTTTCAAGCATTCGGTTATTAAAACAAGGGGGGAGTTTATTATGTCAAAGAAAAAAAAGTTAACAATAGGAATAGTAGCTTGTGTAGTATTGGTCACGTCAATCCTTGTTATCTATAAGTGGAATAGTGGTAGAAAAGATACCTCGTATGAATTACCGGATAAGGGTAAGGAGATTTTTAATGAAATTCTAGAACATTATCAATTTACAAATGAAATATTGGATACTAATAAAATCAAGGCAAAGCATCTTGGTAAATTTTCTCATTCAGAATTGAGTAGCGAGTTGATTTCAGATATTAGTTTTGCTTATGGCTACGATTTTAGCTCGGCGTGGAAAAGTATTGAAACTATGGAAAGGTATTACTATAGCTTATGGAAGGAATATGATAAAGACAGAGATTTAAGTAATGTAGATGTTTTGGTTGAAATGGACATTTCTTTAAGAGAAAAAATAGAAATGCTTAATCTTATTTACGTAGGATGGGTTAAAGCGATAGATAAAATGGAAGGGGTGGATGTTAAAGATGGTGAACTAATTACATCTTTTGAAGGCTTGGAATATAAGTACAAAGATTTGGAGTTTACGAAAGACTATAATAATTTTCTTATAAGGTTAGCGAAAGAGACAGAGAATGTGATAGAACGCTATGGTGTTGATAACATGGAAGAATTTCTATACAGAGAAAGTCCAGAGTAATACATGATTATAAAGAATTTCTTAGTTACTCCTTTTCATTTATAGCAGTATAATCGATGAAAATCGAAAAGCAAATTTCTTTGGCAAAAGGAGATTACATCAGACTGGGGGCAGAGACTAAAATATTTGAGGAGAATAACAATAATTATTCAGCTTATGTAATTGTTGAGTATGATGTTAGATACAACAATTAATTGAATATAGTAGCATGTAGCGGTAAAACTGCAAGAATTCAGGATTCTTCTAAGCTTGGATATAACTTGTGTGTGGCAAAAAAGTTTGCAAATAAAGCAAACTTTTTTTGAGGTTTAATATAGTATATTGCCGAATTGATTCAGTAATATGCTAGGATAAAAACATTATATGTTTCAATTATTCGGTTATTTAAAACTAGTAGGATATTACAAAAACCATCGGATATAGATTACACCATGCTTGCAGAAAAGCTAAGGCAGTTAAAAAATAGATTTGTAACAGTGCAGAAATAGGTATACGATAGCATAATGCTACCGTATATCTAAAAAATAAAAGCATTAAAAAGGTGGGGGTTGGTAATATGAGAATAGAAGAAGTACTGAATAACAATTCCGTGATTTTGCCTAATTATGAGGAAATTCTAATTCCATCGAGCGGAACTCAAATTGTATTATCAATTTGGAAGAGCAATTCTAAAAGCAATGCTAACATTGTTTTTATCCCAGGAACAATGACACATCCTTTATTTTATAGCCTATTTCTAAATGAGATTTGTAAAAAAGGTTATAATGTTATAGGCATTCACCATTTATCCCACGGAAAAAGCCCTAGAGAGATAAAAGCCTTTACAATAGATCATATGATTGCAAATGTTAAGGACACTATTACATATGTTGTTAAAAATTTTAATGATAATGTCGGGCTTATGGGGTCAAGTCAAGGAGGAGTTCTCTCAATTTCTCTTGCAGGTTTGGATAATAGGATAAAAGCAGTTTTTCCTCACAATATTCTATTAACTTCCTTAAAAGAATCTATTAAAGTAACAAGGTTCCCAAATTGGCTGACACCTTTATATAACCCTATTATTGGTGTAATGCAATTAGGTGCTAAGATTATGCCTAAAAAACAATTGGCTATGGATTTCTACCTTGATGCTGATAAAGTATTCTCTACAAAAGAATGGAAGGACTACTTTTATACCGATCCGATAGGAATGACTAAATATCCGATTTCATTTTTGGCGAGCCTTTTTGCTTGTGACATGACACATATTACAGATGGGAGTATAAAATGCCCAGTTATAGTTTTTGTGTCAAAAGGTGATCCGCTATTTATAAAAGAATATAGTGACTTGGTATATGAAAAAATTAAATGTAAGACCAAAGAAAAGGTTGAATTTGATTTGGATAGCCATCTTATTTTTAATGAATGTTTAGATAGTGTTTTTGATAGGGTAGTAGAAAAGCTAGATAAATACATGAGATGATAGGGGGCTTTTAGAGGCTAAAAGAGGTGATATTATTGAAAATTTAGTTACAGGGGATTAAATTATGGTTCAACGATAAATTTTGTGGCACATTGACAAAAATGCTAATTTAGTAAGCAAACCAAAAGAAAAAACATATTTTTGATACTGCACGTAGATATTATGAAGGATTAGTGCCTGTTTTATTGCAGAATTTGGGGGTTGATAAATATCAAAACGAAGCACGTTAAATATTAAGTTCAGTTTACATCTATATTATGTAATAATACACACAAAACAAATATAAAAGTAGATTTATGATAATAAGTAAATGTAAGTAAAAATAATATTTTGTATTGAGAAAGCACTAATAAAGGCTTAAGCAGTACCAGTATATTGTATTACACCTAAAATACAACAAAACTTTATAAAATTATCATAGAAGTTTGAGTTTCCCCAAATTTAGTAACAAAAAACTGAGGGATCTTTGAGCTTAAAGGCTTTGAAAATATCAAGTTGTTGTGATGGAGGTGGTTTTTCTAGGAGGTATCTAACACCTTCCTTAGTTTT